>JBBQAB010000336.1:0-6213 GCA_038198385.1 Propionibacteriales bacterium | reverse complement strand
TCGCCACCGCCCGGCGCAAGCTGACCGACCTGAACTCCGGTGCGCGGTCGGTGGCCACCGGTGCCCGCCAGCTCGACGGTGGCATCCGCTCGGTGCGGGCCGGCGCCGACCGGTTGAGCACCGGGGTGAGCTCGGCCGCCACGGGAGCGTCCTCCCTGGCCACCGGGGCCGACAGGCTCACCTCGGGTCTCGACGATCTGGGCACCGGCACCGACGACCTCACCCGTGGTCTGGGCCAGCTCGACTCGGGGGCGCAGGGGCTGCAGACCCAGCTGGCCAAGGGCGCCGCCCGGATCCCCGCGCTGAGCGCCGACCAACAGGACCGGGCCGCCCAGGTCCTCTCCTCCCCGGCCGACGTCTCGATGCAGGTCGACAACCCCGCCACCTTCTACGGTCGCGGGCTGGCCCCGATGTTCTTCTCCATCGCGCTGTGGGTGTTCGGGATCTCGGTCTTCCTCGTCGTCCGCCCCATCTCCGGCCGCGCCCTGGCCGGCCGCGCGTCGCCCGTCCGGTTGGCCCTGACCGGTTGGCTGCCGATCGGGGTGATCGCGGTCCTGGCGGGCTGGCTGATGGTCGCGGTGGTCTGGGCCACGCTGGGGCTCAACCCGGTGCACCCGTTCCTGACCATGGGTCTGGTCACCCTGGGTGCGGTCTGCTTCTCGGCGATCGCCCACCTGCTCCGCGCCGCGCTGGGCACCCCGGGCTCGAGCCTGCTGCTGGTCTGGCTGATCCTGCAGCTGACCTCGGCCGGCGGGACCTACCCCGCCCCGGTGCTGCCGACCTTCTTCCAGAACATCTCCCCGTTCATGCCCATGACCTACCTGATCGACGCGTTCCGGGTGGGGATCTCGGGCGGCGAGCTCAGCCACCTGGGGTGGGACGTGGTCGTGCTCGCCCTGGTCGCGGTGGCCGCGCTGGGGCTCTGCGTCCTCACCGTGGCCCGTCGCCAGCAGTTCCGAATGCGGGACCTGCACCCGCCGCTGGTCGCCCCCTGAGCGGGTGCACCGGGTGGTGGGTCAGCGACCGGTCCGCGTCGAGCGGGTGACCAGGTAGTGCTCGTCCTGGGTGGCGACGATGGTCGAGCCCACCACCCGGCGCAGGACCGGCAGATAGGGCAGATGGGAGTTGAACACCACCCAGAGCTCCCCGCCAGGGCGCAGCACGCGGGCCGCGTCGTTGAACATGGTCAGCGCCGGGCCGCTGTCCTTCGCCGCGCCCCGGTGGAACGGGGGGTTGCAGACGACGACGTCGACACTGGCCGACCCGAGGTCGGCCAGCGAGTCCGACCAGCGGGTCCGGACCTGGCCGCCGACGCCGTTGGCCCGCGCGGTCGCATTGGTCGACCAGACCGCGGACCGGGAGTCGTCGGTCGCCCAGACCGTCGCCTCGGGCAGCTGCTGCGCGGCCGCGGTAGCCAGCAGGCCGGTCCCGCAACCCAGGTCCAGCACCGTCGTGGCCCGACCCGCCATCCGGTGCAGCTGACTCATCAGTAGCCGGGTACCGAGGTCCACCCCGGTGCCGGCGAACGTTCCACCGTGGGACCAGACGGTCAGCCCGAGGTCCTCGTGCCGCTCGGAGCGGGGATACCCGGTGCCGCGCCCCTCCGCGGGTCGTCGCGGCTGCCCGGCGACCAGCACCCGCGACTTCTGCATCCCCAGGCTCGCCCGTACGTCCCCGAAGTGCCGGCCCAGCACGTCGTTCATGCCCCGGGTCATGTGCTTGACCCGGCCCCCCGCGAGCAGCCGTACGGTCGGGGACGCGGCGGCCGCCACGGTGGCCGCGATCTCGTCCAGCGCCGCGAGGCTCTTGGGCAGCCTGATGACCACCAGCTCGACCTCGTCCACGGCGCCGGCCAGCGTCGACGTGTGGTCCACCGGGATGCCCGCCGCTGCCGTCGCGGCCCGGCCGGCTCGGTCGTCGGTCGCTGAGTCGGCGTACGCCCTGAGCTCCGGGTGCTCGTCGTCGGCGACCCAGGCCTGGCCGAGAGCGACGGTCAGCGCACCCGAGGGGTCGTCCACCGTCACGACGGGCCCGTTCGGACGGGGAGCGTCGGTCGCCTCGCTCAGCAGGATCCGGTCGACAGCGTCCTCGAGTGGGGTCACCGCCTCATTCTGGCCCAGCCTGACCCTCGCCCCGACCACGGTGCCGGGAGGAGCCGGCCCCCACGGCCACCGCCCCGCGTCACAAACGTGGGACACGTTGACCTGAAAGCGGTGAACCTCTTGCAAAGTGTCAGTGGGGCGCGAGACCTTGTTCTCCGGTGCCCCCGCCGACTGTGTGACGGAGGGACCCGTACCGCGCACAGTCGACGATGGGGGAGAGCACGTGAGGGCACGCCGGATGTTCAGTCGGGGGGTCGCGGGGGCCGCCTCGCTCGCCCTGGTCCTTGCCGCCTGGGTGGGGGTGCCCGCAGCCGCGCAGGCGGCGAGCCCCTTGCCGATCGCGACGATCCAGGGCACCGGCGCCTACACGCCGTACGCCGGGCGGACGGTCACCACCACCCCGTCCCAGGTCACCGCCGTCTACGGCCAGACCAGCTCCGACTTCCGCGGCTTCGTCATCCAGACGCCCGGGACCGGGGGGAAGCACCGCAACCTGCGTCGGGCCTCCGACGCCATCTTCGTCTACCTCGGCTCCACCCCGTTCGACGTCAAGATCGGTGACCTGGTCAGCGTCACCGGCACGGCGGCCGAGTTCCCGACCAGCACCGCCTCCGACATCGGCGGCCTGACCCAGATCGCCGGGTCGGTGACCGTCACCAAGTCCTCGGCCCGCTACGTCCCGGTCGAGCCGGTCAGCGGTCTGAGCTGGCGCAGGACCGCGGCCCACCGCGAGAACCTCGAGTCGATGCTCTTCTCCAGCAAGGAGAAGTTCCTGGTCAGCGACACCTACCCGCTGGCCCGCTACGGCGAGCTCGGCCTGTCCTCGGGGAGGCTGCCGGTGCAGCCCACCGACGTCGCCCCGGCCGGCTCGGCCAAGGCGGCGGCCCAAGCGGCGCTGAACGCCGCGAGCCAGGTCAACCTCGACGACGGCAGCAACGTCGGTTTCGCCGCCACCGCCAAGCTGCCCGCCCGGACCGTCCCCTACCTGACCCGTAGCCACGACGTCCGGATCGGCAGCGCGCTCACGCTGGACGAGCCGGTCATTGTCGACTACCGCAACGGGAAGTGGAAATTCAACCCCACGCACCCCACCCCGGCGGGGGACGAGGTTGCCACCATCCGGGCCGGCAAGCGCGAGTCGGTCCCCCGGACCGGCGGCGACCTGTCGGTTGCCTCCTATAACGTCCTGAACTACTTCACCACCCTCGGCCAGGGCCGCCCGAGCTGCACCGGTGGCAACCTCGACCGGACAGGGTCCTACAACGTCACCTACAACTGCGACGTCCGCGGCGCCTGGGACGAGGCTGACCTGCAGCGGCAGCAGGCCAAGACCGTCGCCGCCCTGAACAAGCTGAACGCCTCGGTCGTGGGATTGATGGAGATCGAGAACTCCGCCAAGCTCGGCGAGGGCACCGACGAGGCGACCCGCACCCTGGTACAGGCGCTGAACACCGCCGCCGGCCGGACCAAGTGGGCCTACGTCCCCTCCTCCACCCAGCTGCAGCCGCTGGCCGACCAGGACGTCATCACCAACGCGCTGATCTACCAGCCGGGCAGGGTCCGACTGCAGGGGAGCGCGTACGCAGACGGGGCCGAGAGCGTCGACGGGGGCGCGTTCGGGAACGCCCGTACGCCGATCGCCGCCGCGTTCACGCCCAAGAAGGGTGGCCAGCCGACCCTGGTGTCGGTCAACCACTTCAAGTCCAAGGGCTCGGCCCCCTCGGACCCGGCCGACCCGAACGCCGACCGGGGGCAGGGCGCCTGGAATGTGGCCCGGGTCGCCCAGGCCAAGGCCCTGCTGGGCTGGCTGCCCGGCGTGCAGAAGGCCTCCGGAGCCGACGCGGTCGCGCTGGTGGGCGACTTCAACTCCTACACCCAGGAGGACCCGCTGCGGACTCTGTACGCCGCGGGCTACGCCAACGCCGTCTCCCCCTCGGACTACTCCTACAGCTTCAGCGGTCTGGTCGGGTCCCTCGACCACGTGCTGCTGAACCGGGTCGCGGCGCAGGGGAAGAAGGGCAGCGGGGTCTGGAACATCAACTCCGTCGAGTCCGACCTCCTGGAGTACTCCACCTACAAGACCACCGCGATCGACTACTACCGGGCCGACCCCTACCGCTCCAGTGACCATGACCCGGTGATCGTGGGGCTGAAGGTCGCGAAGGCGACCAGCACTGAGCTCACCTTCTTGAACTTCAACGACTTCCACGGCCGGATCGCCCTCTCCAGCCCCGACACCGTGGCGTTCTTCGGCACCATCGAGCAGGAGCGGGCGGCGGCCGGGGAGAAGAACACCCTGCTGCTGTCGGCCGGGGACAACATCGGGGCCTCCCTGTTCCCGAGCGCCGTCGCGCAGGACCAGCCGACGATCGACGTCCTCAACGCGGTTGACCTGGACGCCTCAGCGGTCGGCAACCACGAGTTCGACAAGGGCTTCTCCGACCTCACCGGCCGGGTGGAGCGGGCGGCCGACTGGACCTACCTGGGGGCCAACGTCGACAAGAAGGGCACGACCACGCCCGCGATGCAGACCTACCGCGTCATCAAGAGGGACGGCCTGCGGATCGGGATCATCGGGGCGGTCACGCAGGAGACCCCGAGCCTGGTGTCTCCCGATGCGACCGCGACCCTCGACTTCGGCGATCCCGTGGACGCCGTCAACCGGGTCGCCCGGCAGCTCACCGACGGTCGGTCCACCAACGGCGAGGCCGACGTGCTGATCGCGGAGTACCACGAGGGGGCGGGGGCCGGCAGTTCCACCTCCACCTTGCAGCATCAGGTGGGGGCCGGCGGGGCCTTCGCGAAGATCGTCACAAAGACCTCACCGAAGGTCGCGGCGATCTTCACCGCCCACACCCACATGGCGTACGCCTGGGACGCCCCCGTGCCCGGCTCCAGCACCGCGACCCGTCCGGTCCTGCAGAGCGCCTCGTACGCCTCCCTGGTCGGCAAGGTCACCTTGCGGGTGGACAAGAAGTCCCACCGGGTGGTGGCCCACACCGCCACCAACCTGGCCGTGACCACGACGCCGGACGCCGAGCTGGTCGCCCGCTACCCGCGGGTAGCCAGGATCTCCGCGATCGTCAACGACGCCGTGGCCCAGTCCAAGGTCGTCGGGGCGGTCAAGATCGGGGAGTCCACCGGCGAGCTGAGCCGGGCGTTCATCGGTTCGAGCGAGGACCGGGGCGGGGAGTCCACCCTGTCCAACCTGGTGGCCGAGATGTACCGGCAGCAGACGTCGTCACCGGACCGCGGGGCGGCCCAGATCGGGGTCCAGAACCCCGGTGGGGTCCGAGCCGACGTCGACAAGGGCGACATCACCTACGAGAAGGCGGCCTCGGTGCTGCCGTTCGCCAACTCGGTCTTTACCGTCGACCTGACCGGGGCCCAGTTCAAGCAGGTGCTGGAGCAGCAGTGGCAGACGACGGCCAACGGCACCCCGATCGAGGGGAGCCGCAGCTATCTGCAGCTGGGGCTGTCGGACAACGTCACCTACACCTTCGACGCCAGTCGCGCCCGCGGGGACCGAATCACCTCGGTCGCCGTCGACGGCCTCCCGATCGAGGCCGGCACCACCTACCGGGTGGCCACGAACAGCTTCCTGGCCACCGGCGGCGACAACTTCCGGGCCTTCGGGACGGGGGCGGACATCCGTGACCGGGGGCTGAGCGACCTCGAGGCCTGGGTCGACTTCATCAAGGCGCAGGCCCCGGTCTCGCCCTCGTTCGCCAAGCACGCCGTCTCCGTCGTGCCGGCGCCGGGGACCCTGACGGCGGGAGGCCCGACGAGCTTCACGGTGTCGCGCCTGGACTTCGCCAGCAAGAGCGGCGGGGACCCGAGGACCAGCACGTTGACCGCCATCCTGAACGGGGAGAAGCTCGGGACCTTCCCGGTCAGCGGTGGTGCGGCGGAGGTCACGCTCGAGGTTTCGGACGATGCGGCCAGCGGTCCCGGCCTGCTGGAGCTGACGACCGATACCGGAACCATCGTCACCCTCCCCGTCACCGTGGGGTAGGCCGGGCGAGGCCGTCTCGAGGTGGGGCCGCCCCCCGCCGGGGGCCGCCCCCCCGGGCGGGCGCCGCCCCCGCCGGCGCGGGCCCGGGGCGGCGGC
>JBBQAB010000335.1:0-7989 GCA_038198385.1 Propionibacteriales bacterium | reverse complement strand
TCCTCCGTCCGGCGGCGCGCGGTCCCGACGCTCGCAGCCCTAGACCACGCCGTAGAGGCGGTCGCCGGCGTCGCCGAGGCCGGGGACGATGTAACCGACCTCGTTGAGCTTTTCGTCGACGCCGGCGAGGACGAGGGTGCAGGGGATGGCGAGCTCGTCGAGGAGGCCCCGGAGGCGCTCGATGCCCTCGGGGGCGGCGATGAGGCAGATGCAGGTGATGTGGTCGGCGCCACGCTTGGCCAGGAACTGCACCGCGGCGGCGAGGGTCCCGCCGGTGGCCAGCATCGGGTCGAGGACGTAGCACTGCCGTCCGGTGAGGTCGTCGGGGAGGCGTTCGGCGTACGTGGTGGCGGCGAGCGTCTCCTCGTTGCGGACCATGCCCACGAAGCCGACCTCGGCGGTCGGGATCAGCCGGGTCATTCCCTCCAGCATCCCGAGGCCGGCGCGCAGGATCGGCACCACCAGGGGGCGCGGCTGGGTGAGCTTCACGCCCACCGCCGGCATCAGCGGGGTCTGCACCGCGTACGGGCTGACCCGGACGTCGCGCGTCGCCTCGTAGGCGAGCAGCGTGACGAGCTCCTCGGTGAGACGCCGGAAGGTGGGGGAGTCGGTCTGTTCGTCCCGCAGCACGGTGAGCTTGTGAGCGACGAGCGGATGGTCAACGACGCAGAGGTCCACGGGGTCACCGTAGCGAGTGCCCCGGACGGGACACCAGCGGAGTCGTGTCCCCGGCGGTTCTCTGACACCATGGCGGAGTCAGCAGTTGGGCTCACGGGTGGAGGAGGATCGTGTCGGACTTCGATGACGATGAGTACGAGTCATTCGACCTGGACGCCGCGGACAAGCCGGCGGCGCCGGCCACCACTCCCGCTCAGCCCGGCTCGCCGGATGAGGACGACGACCTCGACGATGACGACGACGACGACGACGAGGATGACGACGACGACGATCTCGACGACGCCACCGATGACGAGATCGACTACGTGCTGGCGGCCTACCGGGAGGACGGACGCCTGGTCGTGCCGTCGCTGGCCAAGGACCTGGCCAACGACCTCGACGAGCTGATCGTGCAGCTGCGGCGGCTGCCCGGTGACGGCGGTGCCCTCGGGTTCGTCAGCCTGGTCGAGGAGCTGTTCGTGGTCGTCCGCGTTCGCGGTCCGCACGTTCAGGTTCTGCTCTCGGACGGGGCGGCGGCCGGCGACTGGCCGCTGGCCCACGACGTGGCCGACTTCCTGGGCGTGGTCATTCCCGACGAGGTCGAGTCGGACCCGATGGGGGACCTGGGATTTCTGGCCGACCTGGGCCTGAGTGAGTTCGAGATGGGCGCCATCATCGACAACCTCGACCTGACCAGTGACCAGATGCTCGCCGAGATCGCCGCGAGGCTCAACCTGAACCCGCAGTTCCGTACGGTGGCCGAAGCCGCTTTCCACGACTGAGGCCGGCGCGATGGCCAGCCGGTGGGACCCGGCGATGCGGGAGGCCCTGCAGCAGGCCCGGATCGCAGGCGCACACGGGGACGTCCCCATCGGGGCCGTGCTGCTGGACCCCTCCGGGGCGGTCGTCGCGGCCGCCGGCAACGAGCGCGAGTTGACCGGTGACCCCACGGCGCACGCCGAGGTCCTCGTGCTGCGTCGCGCAGCGGCCGCGCTGGGGGAGTGGCGACTGCTCGACCACACCTTGGTCGTCACCTTGGAACCGTGCACCATGTGCGCCGGCGCCCTGGTCTCGGCGCGGGTCGCCCGACTCGTGTTCGGAGCCTTCGACCCCAAGGCGGGTGCGGTCTCCTCGCTCTGGGACGTGGTCCGTGACTCCCGGCTCAACCACCGCGTGGACGTACGCGGCGGCATCCTCGAGGGCGAGTGCGGGGCCGTAATCCGGGAGTTCTTCGGTCGGGGCGGCGCCGATCCCGCCCGCTGATTGGCCTCCGTCCCGTCGGTTGGGTAACCTCTTCGGCGGTGGCGTGTCTGAGCGGCCTAAAGAGCGCGCCTCGAAAGCGCGTGACGGTAAAACGTCCGAGAGTTCAAATCTCTCCGCCACCGCCAGCCTGACCAGGTGAGACGCCGGTGCAGCCCTCGGGCGGCGCCGGCGTTCAGGTCACTAGTCTCAGTTCTGCTTCAAGCGCGGTTGGGCGGTCGCCCGGCTGCTGCCTGTTGTTGCGGCCGTCGATTTTGGTGGTCCTGTCTGCTGCGGCCCCGACGCCGAGCAGGGCGACCCCGAAGTAGACGATCGTTTCCACGTAGCCCGGGTGGGCCCAGTCCGATGCGAGGAAGCCGAGCAGCACGGTGACTCCCAGCGCGGGGACGAGGAGCCCGAGGAGCCGGCCGCCGTAGCCCAGTGGGTTGCTTCGAAGGACGGCGATGCCGAGAAGGAGGCAGGCGAGGATCATTCCCGCGAAGCCGATGCCGGCGATCCATCCCCACGCTGCTGCACGGGGGTCAGTAGGTGGCACGTGGGCGATCTGCAGGACAGGAGCGACCAGGACGAAACCGGCCGCGAGCACACCGAGGCTCGCGAGGAGCACGTAACGCAGAGTGCGCACGAATCCGTTGGTCCGCTCGAGCCGGGTGCGTTCCCCGATCAGGACCCAACTCAGGGCGGCATAGGTCAGGCCGTGTACCAGGCCGGCGGCTACGTTCCAGCCCGCATGGCCAGAGTTGTCGGAGGACAGCAGGTTGCGGCCGGTGGCTCCGTGCATGACCGCGTCTGAGAGGGCGATGGCTGAGGTAAGGGTGGCGCCGATGAGGGCAACCACGTGACGTCGGGACAAAGTCATTGGGGGTTCCTCGATTTCGTGACCTGCCGACCGCTGTAGCCAGCGCACTCGAGAATATGGATTGAGCAAGGTCGGCCGCGTCCCCCGGCAGGCAGCGATCTCGTGGCTCATTCGGAGGATCCCGAGTCCTCCGTCCGAACGATGCGCACCCCCCGGTGTGTGCATATTCTGACGTCATGAGCCCTCTCCGGTTCGTGGGTGTCGGCATCGTGCTGGCCGCGGCGGCGGTGGCTGCCGGGTTCGCTGTTCACGACCAGGTGGGCTGGCTGGACTGGTTGTTCTTGACCGTCATGCTCAGCGCGCTTGGCCTGGCCTTTCGTCAGGGGGTGCGCGCGTGGCGGCAGGCCGTCGCTGAGCGGCAACGGATGGTTCGTCTCTCGTCGACTGAACCGGACGCCGTAGCCCTCGGGGCGGTGCGGGAGGAGCGGCACCGCCTCAGCGAGGACATCGTCGGGTGCCTGCGGCAGACGCTGCTGGCGGT
This sequence comes from Propionibacteriales bacterium, assembly GCA_038198385.1. Taxonomy (GTDB): domain Bacteria; phylum Actinomycetota; class Actinomycetes; order Propionibacteriales; family Propionibacteriaceae; genus Microlunatus. The sequence goes on along the minus strand of JBBQAB010000335.1, from coordinate 4,732 downwards.
TCAGGCCGAGGTGACCGTGACGCTTCCTTCACCTGACCCGGTGCCGGGGATCCAGCGCATCCGCCACCACACGCAGGTGGCCACCAGTGAGCTGCGCCGACAGCTCGGTCTGCTGCGGGCCCCGAAGGGGGCGGCCCCGGGCCCCTCCCCGCCGGCAGCCGCCCATCGTCACGCTTGGTCCATCCCTCGCCGCGATCGGCTGATCGCGGTGCTGGCGGTCGCTGTCGCTACCTTCGAGTCAGTGGCATACCCCCGGATCATGGGGGTGGACATGTCGTGGGTGTCGTTCCTGCTGACCGTGCTGGCCGCCAGCACCATCGTCAGCTGGCGGATTGCTCCGGGGGCGGCAGCGTCCGCCTGCGGTGTGCTGTTCCTTGCCGCGATCCTGCTCGATGCGCCCGTTAGGGGCGGGTTCTGGTCCCTGATCACGGTGGGGGGACTGCTCTGGACGATCGCCTCGCGAGCCCGATCCCGCTGGTCAGACCTGGCCTGCGGATCGTTCCTGGTGGTCAGCAGTTCGGTGCAGATGTGGCTGTTGACCCGGGAGAACCTGGGCGTCTGGCTGGTCGTGGTGGGCGTGGCGAGCTGCGGCGGGCTTGTCGTCCGGTTGGCGCGGCGGCTGGCGGGGTCGTCCCGTGTTCAAGCTGACGTGCGCGAGACCGAGTTGCGCTCCGCCGCTGTGAGTGCGGTAGCGCCGAGCGGCGAACCTTCGCTCGCGAGCTGCACGACGTGGTGTCCCACACTGTGGGCCTGATCGCAGTCCAGTCCGGGGCGGCGGAGGTGGCCTGGCCGGCTGACCCGGCCGCCACGCGGGAGTCGCTGCGGTTGATCGGCGAGACGGCTGGCAGTGCACTGGCTGAACTGAGCCGACTGTCCCCCGACCTTCCGACGAGCGCGCATTCGCTGCAGGATTTGCTTGAGCTAGTGGAACGGATTCAGTGGGCCGGTACTTCGGTTGAGCTGAAGGCCGACTTCGACCCTGACGTCGTGCTGGCGCCCGAAGTGTTCCGTACCGTTCAGGAGGGATTGACCAACGTCGTCCGCCACGCGCCCGACGCTAAGGCCTGGGTTCAGATCACGGCCGACGAACGCGAGACCACGGTCCTCGTGGTCGACGACGGGGCGGGGGACGGCCCGGCCGCCCAGCGCGGGTACGGGCTCATTGGGTTAGCTGAGCGGGTCACCTTGGCCGGCGGCGTGTGGGAGGCCGGGCGGGGGCCGGGAGGGCGCGGTTTTCGCGTTGCGGCAACCCTTCCCAGCCAGGTCGGGCTGGTCGCATGACGGTCCGAGTCGTCGTGGTCGACGACAACCAGTTGCTCAGGGCCGGGCTGTTGACGGTGTTGGCTAGCGATCCAGAAATCAGCGTGGTAGCCGAGGCCGGCAGCGGACCGGCAGGCGTTCGGGAGGCACTCACCCAGCAACCTGACCTGGTGCTGATGGACGTGGAGATGCCCGGTGGCGACGGCATCACCGCGACTCGACAAATCCTCGAGGCAGCCCCGCACATCCGCGTCCTGATCTTGACCATGTTCGACCTAGACGACTACGTGGTAGGCGCTCTGCGCGCCGGGGCGTCCGGTTTCCTCCTCAAGACCAGCGACCCGCAGGCCCTGATCAGCGCGGTGAAGGAGTCGGCGGCGGGTAACACCACGTTGGGTCCCACCGTCCTCGCCCGTCTGGTGGACACCTACGTCGCCCAGAATGCCCCGACTCCAACGGTGTTGGGTTTGGCCGACTTGACCAACCGAGAGCTTGAGGTGCTGCGGTCCATGGCCCGCGGCCTGTCCAACGCGGAGATCGCGACCGAACTCTCCTTAGCCGAAACGACCGTAAAGACCCACGTCGCACGCGTCCTGAACAAACTGGGCGTCCGGGACCGCGTCCAGGCCGTCGTGCTCGCACACCAAGCCGGCGTCGCGACCCCTTGACCTGGATGCACGTCATCATCCCCGGAAGCAATTGCGACAAGGAATATGGCGTACTCCGGCGACTCAGGCCTGGGACCCCTGCCCCGAGGCTTGGCCAGCGAGTCGTCTCACTTCTCGTCTCATTCAGGAGCATTCAGCGGCGTCCAGACCCATCCGCGTCACCTCGATCAGGTGCGGGCGCACGGGGTCGAACGGCTGCCTGGGCTGACAGATCTCGAAAGCGCGTGACGGTAAGACGTCCGAGAGCTCAAATCTCTCCGCCACCGCCAGCCTGACCAGGTGAGAACGCCGGCGCTGCCCGAGGGCGGCGCCGTTGTCGCTGTCTCCGGTCAACCCCTCCCGCTCTGACCGACGTCCGTCGTCGGGCCAGCATCATCGCGACGTGACCTACGTCCCGGCTCGGTGGGCCCGAACCACGTCGTCAGAGCCTCGGTCAGGGTCCAGGATCTCCAGGGTCCGGGAGTGGAACCAGCCTGCGCGGGAGCCGACCAGCTTGGCGGTCGGACGTCGTTCAATGGCCAGCACGGCAACCCCGGCCAGGGCCAGCTCCGCTGCCAGCATCAGGCCGGTCGACCGCCTCCGACGACGATGACCTTGTAGGTCTCAACGGCTCGTTCGCTGGCCATGATGATCATTCTGCGGTGGCATCGGGCCTGGCCGAAAGACCCCGGCTGGGGTTACCGTGGCGGCGGACGGAGCGGTTGGTCTCAGCCGGGCGCCGAGGCCGCGGCAGGCGAACCGGGGCAGCAGGCGGAGTCCGAAAGGTGCTTTGTCGAACGCCTGATTTTCTTCTCCGAGGCCGTCGTGGCAATCGCCTTGACCCTGGCGCTGGTCGGGCAGTGGGCGCTTGTACTCGTCGGGCACCCGACGAGCCTTGAAGGGAGCCCGCTGACCCGTCCGCACGGGCACAACTGCAACGGGCCAGGCACACCGCGACGAGCCGGGCACCACCGCAACGAGCCAGGCACCACCGCAACGAGCCAGGGTCCACCGCGTCGCCGTGTTGCCTGCCCGTAAGACGGATCCCCGAGGATAGGGGGGTGATCAACCTCGACCTCATCCTCCTCGTGGGGGCCGTCGTGGTCATGCTGGCCATCCTGGGAGCCCGGATCGGGTCCAAGATCGGACTGCCGTCGCTGCTGCTCTTCCTCGGGCTGGGCATGCTGCTGGGCGACTCCGGCGTCGGAATCCCGTTCGGGGACAATAACCTCGCCCAGGCGCTGGGCTTCGGCGCCCTCGTCCTGATTCTGGCCGAGGGCGGTCTCACCACCCGCTGGAAGGAGATCAGGCCCTCGGCGTCGCTGGCCGTCGTCATGGCTACGGTGGGGATCGGGGTCAGTGTCGGGTTGATGACGCTGTTCGGCTTCTACGTGCTGGGGCTGCCCCTGTGGATCGCGGTCCTCCTCGGCGCCGTCACCTCCCCGACCGACGCGGCCGCGGTGTTCTCGGTACTGCGTCACGTCTCGATCCCGCCCCGCCTCCGGGGCACGCTGGAAGCCGAGTCGGGTCTGAACGACGCCCCGACGGTCCTCCTGGTGACCCTGGCCAGCACCCTCGCGCTGGGTGGTGAGACCCACGGCGGACCGGCCGGGCTCCTGGGGCTGATCCTGCTCGAGCTGGTGGGCGGGGTGCTGATCGGTGCGGGTCTGGGCTGGGTCGGGGTCCAGCTCCTGCGCCGCGTGGCCCTGCCGTCCTCGGGTCTGTATCCGCTGGCCACCCTGGCCTGGACGGTCTTCGCGTTCGGCGGGGCGGCCTTCGTGCACACCAGCGGCTTCGCCGCCGTGTACGTCTGCGCCGTCATCCTCGGCAACGCCCAGCTCCCGCACCGAGCGGCCACCCGGTCCTTCGTGGAGGGGATCGGGTGGATCGCCCAGATCGGTCTCTTCGTGATGCTCGGTCTGTTGGCCAGCCCGCGCGAGGTCACCCTGCAGGCGGTCCTGACCGCCCTGACCGCCGGGCTCTTCCTCACCTTCGTCGCCCGTCCGGTGTCGGTCTGGGCTTCGGCGGTCTGGTTCCGGATGCCCTGGCGCCAGCAGTCGTTCCTGTCCTGGGCGGGCCTGCGCGGCGCCGTACCCATCGTCCTCACGACCATCCCGCTGTCCCGCGGGGTGGAGGGTGCCGACCTGCTCTTCAATGTGGTCCTGGTCTTCGTGGTCGTCTTCACCTGTTTGCAGGCCCCGACGCTGCCGTTCGTCGCTCGCCGGCTGGGCCTGATCGACGACCAGGCGGCCCGCGAGGTTGAGGTCGAGGCCGCCCCTCTGGACCGGATCGCCGCCGAGCTCCTACAGGTCCGGATTCCGGAGAGGTCCCGGCTGGCGGGCGTCGAGATCGGCGAGCTCCGGCTGCCGCCCGACACGGTGGTGTCGTTGATCATCCGCGAGACCCGGCCGTTCAGCCCGACCGCCCGGGAGCGGATCAATATCGGTGACGAGCTGCTGATCGTCACCCCGGCCGTGCACCGCGAGCAGACCGAGGAGCGGCTGCGCGACGTCGGTCGCGGCGGGCGCCTGGCTCGGTGGCGTTCGTTGGGCCCATCACGCACCCAGGGCCCACGGCGTTCCTGAGCCCGCGGTCCGACCGGCGCCCGTCGACCTGATCCGCAGGCCCGGGGCGGTCAGGGGGTGCTGCTGGGGGTGGCCGAGGCCTGCGAGGGGAGGCAGACCGTGGTGGTCTTGACGTCGTACGTCGTCTTGGCCTTCTTGTCGAACCCGCCGTACTTGTTGCCCACCAGGACGTCGACGGTGTGGTCGGGTCGCTTGTCCGTCCGGACGATGGCGCCGTTGAAGAAGCCCTTCACGATCAGC
>JBBQAB010000334.1:0-2246 GCA_038198385.1 Propionibacteriales bacterium | reverse complement strand
GTACCGCAAAGCGGACAGAACGGCTCGGTGCGGTGCCAGTTGCAGATGGCCACCGCGGCGGCGGCGATGTCCCGCTCGTCCTCGCTCAGCCGACCCCCGACCTCACGGAGGGCGTGCACCTCGCCCTCGGTCAGAGCCTCCACCGCGAACACCGGGGACCCGTCGAGGAGCCCGAGGAGCCGATGCCGCTGCAGGTCGAACTCGACGAAGGGCTTGGTCATCCGCAGCTTCGTGCCGCCAGCGTTCGTGGTGAAGTCGGAGGTCGAGGTCAACTTGAGGAGCCGGGCGCTCTCGTCGCGCCACAGCCCCGCCACCCACTCCGCTGAGGACCGATGGTGGTCGACCCGATCGAGATTGCTTGCCGCCGTCCAGTTCGCCACCGCCACAGCCTAGCGGCGCCGGCCGGTCCGGCCGGCGGGCCGGGGCGCCTCCCGCCCGTCAGGGGAGGTCACCGGCCAGCAGCCGCTCCACGACGGCCCGCCCCGGCAGACCGGGCGGATGGACGAGACGGTCGGACCGGACGTAGTAGAACGCCGCCGCCACCTCCTCGAGCGGGATCTGGTGGGCCTCGGCCCACGCGAGCCGGTACAGCGCCAGCTGCAGCGGGTCGGCGTCGTCGGCTCGGTGGGTCTTCCAGTCCACGACCAGGAAGCGAGGCTCGTGGGGACCAGCGCCCTCGTAGACGGCGTCGATCCGTCCTCGTACGGCCCGGCCGCCGACCAGCAGGCTGAAGGGCGCCTCCACCGCGTACGGGGTGCGTCCCCCGAACTGCCCGGCGACGAAGGCGTCGCACAGCTCCCGCAGCTCGGCCTCGTCCTGGGACCCGGCGTCCGCCCGGTCCGGCAGGTCGTCCGGGTCGATCAGGTGCTGCTGGCCCAGGCCGCCGGAAGCGAGCCGGGGGCCGACGTAGTGCTCGACCCACAGGTGGAACCGGGTGCCGAAGCGTGCCGCCCGCGACGGCGGCCGGGGCATCGGTCGGGCCAGCTCGGCGGTGAAGGCCTCCGGGTCGTCCTGCAGCCGCAGCACCGCGGAAGCGGAGAGCTGCCGGGGCAGCTGGACGAGCTGCTCCCCCGACCGCGCCTCGGTCAGCTCGACCAGAAGGCGGTCCAGGTCGGCGTCCCAGCCCGCCACCACGTCCTCACCGTCCAGCAGCAGCGCCTCCGCCTCCGGATCCTCGTAGGTTCCGGAGTCGGCGTAGCGGGCCTGGGCCGTCCGGACCCGCTGGGCGGCCTCCTGTCGACGCACCCAGCCGTCGGGGTCCAGGGGCCGCGGCCAGGGTTGCGGCACCGCACTGCTGACGAGCGGGTTGACCGCCCCCGGGTCCAGGTCCTGCACCATGACCCGGTCCTGGCGGGCGGCCTCGGCCAGCACCGCCCGAAGGTAGCTGGACGGGGTCCGCGGCCTGACCAGGTCGGACCGCCACAGATGGCCCGTGCCCACCAGCAGCTGCTTGGCGCGGGTGGCGGCCACGTAGGCGAGGCGGTCCTCGGCCAACAGCTGCTGCTCACTCAGCCGCGCCTTGTAGGCCGTCATGGCCGCGTTGTCGGTGTCCTGCAGCTGGGGGATGGAGCTGCGGTCCCCCCGCAGGTCGGCCGGCAGCACGGCCGCGTTGGTCACCCAGTTGTCGGTGACCCGGTCGCTGGGGAAGACACCCTTCATCAGGGCGGGAAGGAACACGACCTCCCACTCGAGGCCTTTGGCCTTGTGCACGGTCAGGAGCTTGACGGCCTCCCGGTCCGAGGGAACGGCCTGCTCCAGCCCGGCCCCCTGGTCGATCTCGGCCTGCAGGTAGGCCAGCAGCCCGGTCAGCGAGGCGTCGCCGTCGACGTCGACGTAGCCGGCCACGGCGTCCAGGAACGTGCCCAGCTGGTCGCGACGCGAGGTGTGCTCGAACTCCCGTGTGGCCATCAGCTCCACGTCCAGCCCCATCGTGACCACCACCCGTCGGGTCAGGTCGAGGACCGGTTCGTCGCTGTGCCGCCGGAGGTAGGCCAGCTCGGCCGCGAGCAGGCCGAACCGTTCCAACGCTGCGGGCGCGTACGCCGCGTCGCCCGGGTGCTCGAGAGCGTCGAGCAGGCTGACCACCTCCGTGGGGTCGACGTCGGCGACGGCCTGCTCCAGCGCGCTGAGAATCGACTCCGTGTCGTCGTGGTGATCACTCCCGCCACCCAACAGACCCTGCTGGGCGAGGTCCCGGGCCCGGCGTCCAAGCAGCGCCAGGTCCCGCGGACCCACCTGCCACCGTG
>JBBQAB010000333.1:0-3628 GCA_038198385.1 Propionibacteriales bacterium | reverse complement strand
CTGATCGTGGCCGACCCGACGGCAGCGGTGGGGGCGGGGTGGGTGGGGGCGTTCGGGCCGCGGCTGCCATACCTGGTGAAGGTGGTGGGGGCGGCCCAGCCCCTGTCGCTGCAGGCCCACCCCACCCGCGCCGAGGCCGAGGCGGGCTTCGCCCGGGAGAACACGGCCGGAATCGCCCTGGACGCCAAGGAACGGCTCTACCGCGACGACTGGCCCAAGCCCGAGGTGCTGTGTGCCCTCGTCGACAGCGAGGCGCTGTGCGGGTTTGCCGAGCCGAACGAGACGTACGCCCACTTCGCCCGGCTCGGAGTGGAGCGGGCGCTGGCCCTGATCGCCCCGCTGGGCCAGAATTCCGCGCCTGCCGAGAAGCGGCTGGAGGCCGTGTTCAGCGCGCTCCTCCGGCTGTCCGGTGAGGACCTGACCGTGGTCGACGAGGTGGTGCAGGCCGCCCAAGAAGTGCACGAGGAAAGCCCGTACGGCCGGTTCGCCCAGACTGCGCGTGAGCTCGGGGCCGCCTATCCGGGGGACCCGGGGGTGTTGGCCGCCCTGTGCATGAACCGTCTGCAGCTGCGGCCCCACGAGGCTGTGTATCTGCCCGCCGGCAACCTGCACGCGTATCTGCGGGGTGGCGGGGTCGAGATCATGGCCAACTCCGACAACGTGCTGCGTGGCGGGCTGACGCCCAAGCACGTGGACGTCGACGAGCTGCTGTCGGTGCTGGACTTCTCCCCCGGCTTCGCCGGTCTGGTCGTACCCGTCGAGGTCACCCCCGGTGCGTGGCGCTACCCCACCCCGGCGCCCGAGTTCGCCCTCTGGCGGCTCGAGCCCTCCGCCACCGAGATCGCCGTCCCCGCGTCCGGCTCCGGTCGGGTCGTGATCGTCACCGACGGCTCGGTCACCCTGAGGTCGGCCGGCCAGGAGCTCGCGCTAGGGCGCGGACAGGCGGCCTTCCTGACTGCCGCCGAGGAGGCCGCCGCGTACGGCTCCGGCACCCTGTTCGTCGGGGGTTCGGGGCTTCCCGACATGGAGCCTGCAGTTGCGGGCGTTTCCGGCCAAGCCTCGACTTCGGTAGCCTGACCCCGCACGCGAGTGCACCGCTGGCGTGGCGCAATTGGTAGCGCACCTGTCTTGTAAACAGGCGGTTGTCGGTTCGAGTCCGACCGTCAGCTCCCCTGTTGGCACTCATCAGCCCGAGCCCAAGCGCTTGTCTGGTCCCAGCACAAGATGAACGAGCCCAGGCTGACCCTTCGTAGCGTCGGCCACGCCCGAGCCAATGGCGGCTTTCGGGCGACCGACGCGTCCGTCTGTGCCGCTGCCCGTCGGCAGGACCAATCGGGCCCGTCGACGTGCTCGAACCGGATACTCACCCGTCGGGTGGCAGCCGCGCACCCGCTCGTTGAAGGCCATCACAGGCAATACGGCGACGGCTGATCACTCGGCACGGCGGCCTCAGCGCGAGCGTCCCGCGTAGGCCGGTAGCGCTCGTAGACCACCCGCGAGGTGAACGTGCGGGTCTCGATCAGGTCCAGCGGAACGTGCTCGGTCACCGACGGCAGGAACGGAGTGCCGCCCCCGACCACGATCGGGTTGCGGAACAGGTGCAGCTCGTCGACCAGCCCAAGCTCCACCGCGGCGGCGGCCAGGCCAGCGCCGCCGATCCCGACGTCCTGGTCGGTCGCGTCGACCGCAGCCGCGACCTCCTCGGCCAGCGACCCGCGGGCCAACCGGGCGTTGCCCTCCACCCCGTCCAACGTGCGGCTGAAGACGACCTTGGGCAGCGCGGACCAGACGTCGGCGAACGCGGCCTCGAGCTCGGTGTCACGCATCGACGGGTCCGTCTCCCACACGAGCATCGTCTCGTACAGCCTCCGGCCGCACAGATGGACGCCGAGCGTACGGGTCTGCTTCAGGTGGAATGCGAACTGCTCCTCGCTGGGCACGGACCACCCGAACCCACCTGTACGGTCCTTGATGAAGCCGTCCACCGAGACGCTCATCGAGTAGATCAACATGACTTCCTCCTCAGCTCACTGCAGCAGCGGTGCGACCCGTCCATTCACCCACACAGACTCAGGTGCCGGACGCCCACCACGTGTGCAGCGGCGTCGACCAAACGGGCCCGGCTCAGCCGGCCGCCGGCGACGGCGGCCACGATCGCGTCGGCGATCGCAGTGGTGCGCGAGCCGACGGACGACCTGCCCGAGAAGGTGACCATGTCTGCCCCAGCCCACAATGCCTGGACGGCCGCCTGCGGCAGCGCATAGCCCGCCTGGCTGACAGCCTTCGCGGTGAGGGAGTCGGTGATGACCAGGCCACGGAAGCCCAGCCGGCCGCGGAGCTCGTAAGTGATTGTCGTCGGGGACAGGCTCGCGACGTTGGTGGCCAGGCCCGGGATGATGTCGTTGGAGACCATGACGGCGGGCGCGCCGGCGGTCATGGCCGCGGTGAAGGGCGGCTGACCGACCTGCTTGAGCGTCGACCAGGGCAGGGCGTACGCCGCACCGTCGTCAGAGTTGTAGGTCGAGTGGCCGATGCCCGGGAAGTGCTTGACCACGGGGATGACGTGCCCGTCGCGCAGCCCGTTCAGATAGGCCACACCGTCGCGGCTGACCGTCGAGGTCCGCCCGCTGAACGAGCGCCAGCCGTCCGGGTTCGTCCGGCTGGGTGCCTCGTTCCGGCCGTCGACGTCGAGCACCGGGGCCAGGTCCATGGTGACCCCAGCGGCCGACATCCGCGCCGCGACCGCGGCCACGTGGCTCCGGATCTGCGCGGCGGTCCAGTGGTTCCCCATCCAGGCGGCCCAGGGCAGCGAGCCAACCAGGTTGGCCATCCGTTGGATGCCGCCACCCTCCTCATCGGTCATCACCAGCAGCCCTCGGTGGCCGGGCGCATGGGACTCGAGCGCGGTCAGCTGACGGCCGAGGTCGGTCGGCGCGGTCCCTCCGAAGAGCAGCACCCCGCCCACCCCGGCGGTGACCTCACTCCGGACGCTGCCGACGGAGGTTTCCTGCGCCGGCACGGCAATCGTGAGCAGACCCAGGCGCCGGGTCGACCACCCGGCGAGGACACGGCGGCTCGTGCACGTCGTAGCAGTCGGCGTCCCCGCCGAACGGCTCGGGGCGGGCGTCCCCGCCACCACCGACACCGGCCGAACGAGCCCCGACGGGCCAGGGGCGAGAGGCGGCCGACCACCGGACCCGCAGCCCGCCAGCACCAGCGAGCAGGACGCGACCAGGACGCAAGCGCGAAGCCTGATCCGACCGTTCGACCGATCCGAGCGTTTCGCTGGGTCTCGCTCTGACCGACCCCGACCCCCGCTCTCCCCCGCACGACCGCACGTCACCCCGGCCCCGTGGGTCGAGCGACCCGACGTCCCCATTGGTGGCCCCTCCTTGGCTTAACCCCCCGCGACCGGGACCCATCCCTTGGCCCGCTGCACCGGCCCCCCGGTACGCACCCCAGTCGCCCTCCAGACTAGGAGACTCCGGAACAAAGCGTGTCGTTCGGGTTTGGGTTCGAGCGGGCCGAGACGATAGGGGTGTGCAGGGTCGGTCTGAGGATCAGCGTGAGTTGCTGGATGCGGAGTCGGTGGTTGGGCATCTGGTGAGGCCGGGCAGTGTGTTCGCGT
>JBBQAB010000332.1:0-2061 GCA_038198385.1 Propionibacteriales bacterium | reverse complement strand
AGGGCTGCGGCCAGGTGGTCGTGACCGCTGCAGTCGCCGGCCGCGTCGTTCCAGCCCCACTGGGTGAGCAGCTCGTGCACCCGGGTGTGGTCGGGTCGTGGGTCCACCGGGCCGGCGGAGGCGGCCGGTTGGTGCCCTCGCTCGGCGGGCCCTGGCTCGTCCAGTACTGGGACTCGCCCGCCAAGCTCTCTGCCTACGCCAGCAACCCGGCCGCCGAGCACCGGCCGGCCTGGACGGCCGGCAACCGCCGCGCCCGCCGGGCTCCCGGAGCAGTGGGGATCTGGCACGAGACCTACCGGGTCTCCGAGGCGGAGTCGATGTACGCGACATGCCGGTCCGGTGGGGAGCCGGCGGAGGCCCCGGGACGCCGGGGCCGGGCCGGATGTCCCGGCCCGTGGCGGTGCTCGTCGTGGCGGCCGTGGTCCTCGGGTGCCTGGTCGCCGTGGCCGCCGTCCTCGCCGTCGACCCGCTCCGCGAGGCGCCTTCAGCGACACGAGGGTCACGCTGCGCAACCGGAAGGTCGCCCGGCTCCCGATGCCCGCCGACGAGGCCAGCGCGGTCAGCGGCGAGGTCCACCACGCCATCCCGGACTGCCCGGCCGCTACGACCGGCTCGTCGTCCTGGCCCTGCGGCGGGGCGAGAACCGGGTGGTCGTCTACTCCCTGCGCCGCGACGACTCCCCCGAAGGTCCTGCTCGACGCCCTGGACGCCGCGCTGAACTCGGTCCGCACCCACGGCTGAGCGGGGCTACCCTGACCGGGTGCCTGGAGTCCCGCCTGCCCACTACGGCTACTTCGGACCCGCGGGGACGTTCACGCACCAGGCGCTGATGACGCTGCCGGCCCAGCGCGGCGAGCCGATCCCGTACGCGACCGTCGGCCTGGCCCTGCAGGCGGTCCGGGACGGAGAGGTCACCGCGGCCCTGGTCCCGATCGAGAACTCGGTCGAAGGCGGCGTCACCGCCACCCTGGACAACCTGGCCTACGGCGACCCGCTGGTCATCACCCGGGAGGTGCTGCTGCCGGTCCAGTTCACCCTCTACGGGCGGCCGGGTCGCACGCTCTCCGACGTACGCCGCATCCTCACCCACCCGCACGCGGCCGCCCAGTGCCGGGATTGGCTGGCCAGCCACCACCCGGCCGCCGAGATCACCGAGGGTGGCTCCACCGCCGCCGCGGCCGCCGAGGTCGCCGACCCGCAGTCCCGCTACGACGCGGCCATCTGCGCCCAGGTGGCGGGGGAGATGTACCGGCTGACCCCGCTGGCGGAGCGGATCGCTGACAACCTCGACGCGCTCACCCGCTTCGTGCTGGTCTCGCGCCCCGGGCCGGTCGCTCCGCCGACCGGGGCCGACAAGACCACGATGGTGCTCTTCCTGCGGGAGGACCACCCCGGCGCCCTGCTGGAGATCCTCGAGCAGTTCGCCAGCCGCGGGGTCAACCTGTGCCGGATCGAGTCCCGCCCGACCAAGCGGACCCTGGGGGACTACTGCTTCTCGGTCGACGCGGAGGGTCACCTGGACGACGCCCGCCTGGGCGAGGCGCTGATGGGGCTGCACCGGACCTGTTCCGACGTCGTCTTCCTCGGGAGCTATCCGCGGGCCGACCAGGCGACGGTCAGCGTCCGGGCCGGGACCTCCAACGCCGACTACGCCGCCGCGGCCGCCTGGCTGCGCCGGGCCCGCGGCTGAGCCGGACCGACGTCGACACGCTGCGGTCAAGGCTCGGCGTGCAGCGGGTCCGCCGTCGCGTCGGATCATGGCGCGGCACGACAACCCGGATGACCCGGGCTGAGGAGGCCCGGGACACTGTCGGGGTGGCGATGCACCCGTGACGGGACCCCAGCGATTGGTCCGGGCTTTGTGAGAGTCGGTCATTGGTGGGTGCTGATTTCAGCGTCTCTGGCCGGGGCTTGGTAACCGAGGGCTGAGTGGGGTCGGTGGTGGTTGTACTCGGTCTTCCAGTCGCGTGATGGTGACGCGGGCGTGGGCCAGGGACCAGAACAGGCTGATGTTCAAGCACTCGTCTCGGAGCCGGCCGTTGAACGACTCGATGTAGCCGT
>JBBQAB010000331.1:0-2490 GCA_038198385.1 Propionibacteriales bacterium | reverse complement strand
GCTGCTGATCATGGCGCCGGTGGTGATGTCGTAGGCGACCAGGTTGTTCCGGACCGTCTCGTTGACTCCGGCTGCGGAGCCGGCCGGACGGGCCCGCGTGAACTGGCCGCCGGCGTAGACCGTGTTCCCGACCACGGCCTGGTCCCACACGACCCCGTTGATCTGCACGGTGGGCAGGGCGTCAGCCGTCACCGTTCCGGCGGACCGCTGCAGCGTCGGAGCGTCCACGGCGGCTGCGGTACCCACTCCTGCCGTGCTCACCAACCCCAGCATCAACAGCAGAAACGCGACGACGCTCGCGCTCGTGCGCTGGACAGAAAAGTGGTTCGACATGACGGCCCCCCGGCTTATGGTTCGGCGAGCATCCCCCGCTCGCCGAGCCGAACACTATCGTGGTATGACGACCGCCGCAGCCGCTTTGGTGAACTGGTACCAATGGCTCCGGCGGGCCGTTCGCGGATGCACCCGGCTTGGCTCGGACCGAGCCGGATCAGCCGCGGAAACGCGCTTCGCGGACGGCAGTTCCCGTGGCGAGGGCATGCCGTAGCGAGCGGCCCTGCAGGCCCCGTCCGGCGTACGCGGTCAGAATCCGGTCCGTCAGGTCGCCACGGTCCAGGACCGGTTCGGGTGTCGGCTCCACCCCGTCGAGGACGCCCGCGAAGGCATCGTGGGCGAGCAGGATGGTGCCACCCCGGACACCGCGCTGAGCCTTGGCGACCCGGTCCTCCTGGGGGAGGTCCCGCCAGTCCCACGAGGTCGCCCCCCAGAGCACCGGCATCAGGCCGAGGCTGGTGACCGCCCGCCAGGTGAGGAGGTTCTGACGCCCGTACGGCGGCCGGAACCACCGCACCGGAACGCCCGTGATGTCCTCGAGCTCGTCGCGCGCCGCCGACGTCCGGGACCGGGCCTCGCGGTAGCCGAAGCGGACCAGAGGCTGGTGGTCCACGCCGTGCAGAGCGATCTCGTGACCCGCCGCGACCACCTCGGCCAGCAGGCCCGGGTTCCGCCGGACCCGGGTCAGCAGAACGAAGAAGGTGGCCGTCGCGCCGTGCCGCTCCAGGCTCCGCAGGATCGCGTCGGTGCCGCCGGGCTCGGGACCGTCGTCGTAGGTGAGGACGACGTGCGGCCGCTCCGTGCGGACGGCGACGACTGATCCGACAGGACCGGAGTGCCGGCGCAGCGCGGCCTTCAGACCGACCGCCAGCCGTCGGGTGCGGGATGGTGACATGCGACCTCAGTTCCTTCGCGCGTACTCGGCGTGCTCGTGACCCAGGGCCCCGACGACCATACCCGCGCCCCGCATCGAGGTCCGCAGCCCGCGCGCCTGATGCCGGGGTGACCGCATGGCCAGTCCCGTTGCGGCGCGCAGGGCTCCCGCCACGACCCGGGTCGCTCCACCCGCCAGCCGTCGGACCCGGACGGCACCGCGGCGCCCCCGACCGCCCGCCAGCCGCAGGTCGGTGAGAGCGGCCACGTTGCCGTGACTCCAGGCCCGGGCGAGCACCCAGCGACGGGTCATCCGGTCAGCCGGGACGCGGTCGGTGATCACCGACTCGGCGCACCACACCAACCGCCCGCCCCGGTCGTGCAGCTGGCGGCTGAAGAGGGTGTCCTCTCCGCCCTGCAGCCCGAGGTCGGGGTCGAAGTCAACGCCGAGCCTGCGAACTTGCGCCAGGTCCAGCAGCAGGTTCCCGGCCGCGGCCACGCTGATCGGCGACCCCGTGGCCAGGTTTCGCCGGCGGAAGAACTCCCCGGCCGCGATCCACGGGTCCAGAGGCCCGTCGTAGGCCGCTACGACCCGCCCCGCCACCAGAGCCGCGCCGGTGGCCCGCCAGGTGGCGACCAGGCTGGCCAGCCAGAGGTCGTGGGGGCGCTCGTCGTCGTCGAGCATCACCAGCAGGTCAGCCTGGGCCGACTCCGCCACGGCCCGGTGGCGAACCGCGCCGATCCCCGGCCTCGGCTCGAGGACGTAGCGGACCTCCCCCGGTGGTCGTTCGCGACACGGCAGCTCCCCACTCCCGCCCGGGTCGTTGTCCACCACCACGATCGTGACCCGGCAGCTGCCCGGCGCCGCAGACTCGACCTCCCTGGCCTGCGCCGCCAGCTGGGGAAGGAGCTCGCCCAGGTCTGCAGGCCGGCGGAAGGTCGGCACGGCGACGACGATCTGCAAGCCGTCAGGCACCACTCACAGCCTGACTCCGGCGGTGCTGACCCCCCGGGTGTCGAAGAAGCGGCGGGAGGCCGCCACCAGGGCGTCCACGTCGTACTCGCGGTGGTTCTGGACGAGCATCACCAGGTCCGCCTCAGCCACGGCGACCATCAGGTCTCCGGTGACCGCGCTGACCCCGGGCACCCGCATGGCCTTGACGTAGGGGTCGTGGAAGCTCACCTCGGCCCCGAGGCCCAGCAGCCGTTTCGCCAGCGGGGTGGCCGGCGACTCGCGCTCGTCCGCGATGTCGGGCTTGTAGGTCACCCCGAGCAGCAGGACGC
>JBBQAB010000330.1:0-2988 GCA_038198385.1 Propionibacteriales bacterium | reverse complement strand
CGACCCGGCGCGGACCCTCCCCCACAACATCCACACCCCGCTGCGGGGCTAGACCGGGCGCGATAGAAGCAGGTGCAGGGTGGTGGCCAACGACCCGAGGGCCCCGATCACGTCCTGGGTCAGGTGCGGGCGGGAGGTGTGACCGCCGGTGCCGCTGACGGTGACGGAGACCTGGCTGACCGCGGACGTGATCGGGCCGACCTTGAGGGCCACCTGGCCGGTCTGGGTCCGGGGGTCGCAGTGCAGGGCGTAGATCTCCCGCAGGTCGCTCAGCACCCCGCCCTCGATGGCGTCCACGGCACCGCCGGGGCTGGACTCCTCGGCGGGCTGGAAGATGAGGCGTACGCCGCGGGTCAGCTCGCCGCGCTCCCGCAGCCGGGCCAGCACCAGGCCCACCCCCAGCAGGATGGTGGTGTGCACGTCGTGACCGCAGGCGTGGCAGACCCCGGGGACGGTGGAGGCGTAGTCGACCATCTTGCCGTCCTGGATGGGCAGCGCGTCGATGTCGGCCCGCAGGCCGACCAGGCCGTCGGCGGCGTAGTCGAACCCCGGCGGCAGGATGTCGCAGTAGGCCCCGGTGCCGATCGGCAGCACCTTGGCCACCAGTCCGACGTCCTGCAGGGTCGAGACGACCAGGGCCGTGGTGCGGTGCTCGTGGTTGCCGACCTCAGGGTGGGCGTGGATGTCGCGCCGGATGGCGACCAGCCGCTCACGCAGCGCCTCCGTCTCCCGCGCGATCGTCTCGCGACGAGCCGCGTCGACCTGACGGACCTCATCTACCGCGCTCAGCACCACTCTCCTCAGTTAACCACCCGCACGCTGTGTCGAGGCTGAACGTTCAACACTTGTCACGCGAAGGTCACGAGCCGGCCGGCCGGCCGGCGGGTAAGGTCGCCCCGGACCGCCGTCGAGGACGGTCGGCCCCGGGAGCCCGGCAGCCCAGCAGCCCCAGACCCGCAGCCCAGCAGCAAGGACGGTTGATGTCGTACTACGAGACCTACCACCGGGCCCGGGTGCTGGCGGTGCGGGTGCTGGGGCCCCACCTGGTCCGGGTGCGCTTCGGCGGCCCGGGTCTGGTCGACTTCCGCAGCAGCGGGGTGCCCGACGAGCGGCTGATGATCGTGCTGCCGCACCCCGGTGAGGCGAGCCCACCGGCTCCGGTCGAGGTCGCTCCCGGCCGCTTCGACTACCCCGACGAGGCCACCCGACCCCCGATGCGCAGCTACACGGTGTCGTCGGTGGACCCCGGGCGGGGCGAGCTGGACATCGACCTGGTGACCCACGGCGCCGGGGTCGCCGGGACGTGGGCGAGCGGGGTCCAGCCCGGGGCCGAGATCTACCTGACGACTGCGACCGGCTGGTTCTCCCCGCCCGCCGACACCGCGTGGCTGCTGCTGGCGGCCGACCTCACGGGCCTGCCTGCGCTGGGGCGGATCCTGCGCGGTCTGGCTCCCGGCGTGCGCGCGTACGCCTTCGTAGAGGTCCCCGAGGTCGCCGACCGGCAGCCGCTGCCCTCCCCCGCCGCCCTCCAGGTCACCTGGCTCACCGGAGGGAACGGGGTGACCCCGGGCGGTCTGGTCGAGGCCGTCCAGCGCTTCGTCCGACCCGCGGGTCCGGGCTACGTCTGGTGCGCCGGGGTGGCGGCCGACTCCCGGGCCGTTCGCCGGCACGTCCGCGGCACCCTGGGCTGGCCGATCGCGCGCTATCGCAGCCTCGGCTACTGGCAGCGGGACAAGGAGCGCTGGACCGCCCGGTACGCCGAGGTCGGGCCCGAGCTCGAGTCGGTCTACGCCCAGGCGGTGGCCGCCGGTCACTCCTCGACCGAGGCGCTCGAGCTCTACGACGAGGCGCTCGCCGAGGCCGGCCTGTAGCCCGCACCCGAGCTGGAGCGACCGCTCAAAAGGCGTCGGTGGGCTGGTAGACGCCCCAGACCTCGCGGAGGGCGCCGCAGACCTCCCCCACCGTGGCCCGCAGAGCCAGCGCGCGCTTCAGCGGCACCAGCACGTTCTCGGTCCCGCGGGCGGCTGCCCGCACCTCGTCGAGAGCCAGCGCCACCGCCTCGGAGTCTCGCGCCGCCCGGAGCGCCACCAGCCGGGCCCTCTGGGCGGCCTCCAGGGCGGGGTCCACCCGCAGCGGCTCGTACGGCTCCTCCTCCTCCAGCCGGTAGCGGTTCACCCCGACCACCACGCGCTCGCCGCCGTCGATCTCGCGGGCGATGTCGTAGGCCGACTGCTCGATCTCGGCCTTCTGGAAGCCCTGCTCGATCGCCGCCACCGCCCCACCCCGGTCGGCTACCTCGGTCATCAGTCGTCGGGCCTCGGTCTCCACCCCGTCGGTCAGCGACTCCATCACGTAGGAGCCCGCGAACGGGTCGACGGTCTTGCTCAGGTCGGTCTCGAAGGCCAGCACCTGCTGGGTCCGGAGGGCCAGCCGAGCCGACTTCTGGGTGGGGAGGGCCAGTGCCTCGTCGAACGAGTTGGTGTGCAGCGACTGGGTCCCGCCCAGGACGGCGGCCAGGGCCTGGACCGTGACGCGCACCAGGTTGACCTCCGGCTGCTGGGCAGTCAGCTGGACCCCGGCGGTCTGGGTGTGGAAGCGCAGCATCAGCGACTTCGGGTTCTGGGCCCCGAACTGGTCCCTCATCACGTGCGCCCAGATTCGGCGGGAGGCCCGGAACTTGGCCACCTCCTCCAGCAGCGTCGTCCGGGAGACGAAGAAGAACGACAGCCGGGGGGCAACGTCGTCCACGGCCAGCCCGGCTGCCTGCGCCGCCTCCACGTACGCGATGCCGTTGGCCAGGGTGAACGCGACCTCCTGCGCCGGCGTCGCTCCGGCCTCGGCCATGTGGTAGCCCGAGATCGAGATGGTGTTCCACCGCGGCAGGTGCTCGGCGCAGTAGCCGAAGGTGTCGCTGACCAGCCGCAACGAGGGCTGCGGCGGATAGATGTAGGTGCCGCGGGCGATGTACTCCTTGAGCACGTCGTTCTG
>JBBQAB010000329.1:0-3158 GCA_038198385.1 Propionibacteriales bacterium | reverse complement strand
TGCCCCATATGAACAGGCGCTGCCAGAGCGGTCGTCGGACCTTCCTCCACCACACCCAATCCGGAGGCGGTTGGGGCCAAGTCGGGGGGGCCTGCCAACCCGTCTGGGGTTTCCACCCGGGAGGAGGCGGTGGCCAGCCAGGAGGTGGCTGGAAGGCCCTCGTCACGATGTCATCATGCCTGATCGGCCTGAACAACGGCCCGAGGCTGCCGACCCACCTCGGCCAGGGGGACGCTCAGCCCCTCGGTCGTCGGCTGCCTCGAGTGCCTATCTGCCAAGCGTCGAGCTCGGCGAACACCTCTTCGAGGATTGGCCGACAAGGTGCGGATTTGTGCCCGCCCGCCGCTGGCCAAGCGGCACGGACGTGCAGGTCATGCCGCCCGGATTGGCCAACTCGGTGCGGAACCTACAGAGAATTGTAGGGACGCGGTGAAGATGATCAGTGGCGCGCCCTACTTGATCACCAACATGATCAGTCGGCGTGGCAGCGCGATCAGCGCAACCCTCCTCCGGCCGGCCCGGCTGCTCCGATGGTGCCCCTGCCCAGGGCTTTCGTGCCCGACGGCGTCAGCCGACGGAGACCCTTCTCTAGCGATCGGTTTGCTCTCAGGGTCCGGCAGCGTCGATAGGGATTGCTCATCCTGCTGCCTGCGCCTTCCCGCGCCAGAGCATGGCTGCACTGCTCATCTACCCCGTGCGTGATGCTCATGTTCGCCGCGTCCCTACAGCAGTGTAGGTATCCCATATTGATGGCGAATGCGCCGCGTACATGGCGAGTAGATGGCGAGTGGACGGATAGATGGCGAGACGCTACGCCGCCCACGCCGACGCCCTGGGAACCGACGCCCATACCCTCAACGCCAGCATCCAGGGCCTCGAGGCCACGACCAGCCCCCTTGTTCGCCACCGCCAGCGGTACGCGCTCCCCTCGGCCGAGCCCTGACAGGCCCCTCAGGCCGTCCGGCGCCGCATCCACCAGACTGCCTGCCAGATAGGCCATGCTTCGGTCGCATGACGCGACCTATGACGAGGCAGCCGAGGTGTCGTATGACGGGTCACCGGACCCGTACGCCAACGGATTGGCTGACGGGACATATGACGTGGAGGGAGGAAGGGCTGCCCACCGCCGCACAGGCGGATACGTCCAGGTCAGAGGCTCCATCGACCCGTCAGGTGACCCCTCGTATGAGCCATCGCCTGACGGATCACCCTATGCATCACCAGTGGCGACAGGTGATGACCCATACGCTCCGTCACCCAATGCCGCGTACGACAGGTCGTATGATGCACCCTATGACGTCGCCCCAGGATCGGAGGAGGTTTACCTAGTGCTCGCCAACGCCATCGCCATCGCCAACGGGAAGGGTGGCTGCGGTAAAACCTCCCTCGCCGCCAACCTGGCCGGGTACGCCGCCCTCTCTGGCTGGAAGGTGCTCCTCGTCGAGCTCGATCCCCAAGGCAACCTCGGACTCGACCTCGGCCGCCACGACGAATGGAAGAAGGACGGTGGCCGGCTCCTCTACGACGCCGTCGTCCGGCACGAGCCGATCGAGCCACTCCGCGACGTCCGCCCCCGCGTCGACGCCATCCCTGCCGGCCCCGAGACCGCAGCGGCAGCCGGCGGCGTCCTCACTCGGGACGAGCTCGCCCTCGGCCGGGCCCTGAGCGGCCTCGCCGCCGACTACAACCTCGTCCTCTTCGACTGCCCACCCGACACTGCCGGCCCGCTCGTCCGTGCTGCCCTCTCAGCCGCCCGGTACCTCCTCATCCCCACCGTCCGCGACCTGGCCTCGATCGAGGGCCTCGAACGGATGGCCGAGGAGTTCGCCCGGGCCCGCAGCGGCACCAACCACCAGCTGCAGCTCCTCGGCGTCGCCCTCATGGCCTTCGACCTCCGCTCCGTCGTCCTCCGAGAGGTCCGCCAAGACCTGGCGCGGGCCCTCGATGGCACCGGCGGCACCATCTTCGACACCGTCATCCGCGCCAACGCCAACGCCGCCGAGCACGCCCGCCTCAAAGGTGAGCTGCTCTATGAGTACGAAGCCCAGGCCCGGGCCGCCGCCGCCAGCCGCTTCACCCTCCTCAGAGAAGGCCGCAAAGAACGGGGCCACTCGAAGTCGGCCGAAGGCCTGGCCGAGGACTACCAGCGGCTCAGCACCGAGATCCTTGCCCGGTTCGTTGAGCGCCAGCAGCAGGGGAGCGCAGCGTGACTGACCGGCGCGAGCTCGACTTGGACGGCTTCCGCCAGCGGGCCACCGGCGTCCCCCCGCCGCCCCCACCGAAGCCCCCCGAGACGCCGACCCCGCCGGCGGCCCGGCTAGACCCTCCAGTCACCCCGGCGTCCGCGCCACGTGCCAACGCGCCCCCCGTACCGGCACGCCCGCCCAAGAGCCGGCACGCACCCGCCGGTGGGGGAGTGGCCCGCATGGTCCTCAACGTCCCCTGGTCGACCAGTATCTGGGCCAAGGCCGTCGCCAAAGGCCTCGGCCTCAGCCTCGCCGACCTCCTCAGCGAGACCCTCACCGCCCACACCGACACCGTCGCCGCCGATCTCCTCCACCATCCACCCGTCGGCAAACGAACGGGCAGCGGCCCCTACGACAACTTCACCATCAGCGCCGACCCCGTTCTGCGCGCACGCCTCATCCAGGCCGCCGAGGAGTTCGGTTTCGTCAGCCGCTCAGAGTTCGTCAGCAGGCTCCTCGACCACGCCCGCCGCATCGACGGCCAGGGCTATCGCAGACGCCTCGACGAGCGAACCCAGCACCTCCTCCAGACCTCCGGAGACTCGTCAGCTGCTCCTGCGGCACAGGCCTGAAGGGCGGGGAAGGCACGGCCGGCTCAGCGCGCTCGGGGGAGTTCGTCGACGAGAGCGAGCGGCGCCGGAGGTATGACCTCGAGTCAGAGGTTCTCGAGGCCGAGGACGGCGAGGATGGCCTGGTCGACCTGGTCCATGGTTGCGGTGTCGAGTTGGGCTAGGGGACCGGCGAGGTCGCGTTGAGCCAAAGTCTGGGGTGCGGTGACTTTCACCCAGGCCGGCCCGGGTAGTGCCGGCAGGGGGCTGAGGGCGACGGTGAGCGGGTAACCGGCCCGCTGGGCGGTGGTGGTGACGGGCAGGGCGATGACGGTGGGAGCGGCGATGGTGATGGCGTCGGCTT
>JBBQAB010000328.1:0-6739 GCA_038198385.1 Propionibacteriales bacterium | reverse complement strand
CGGTGGGCCCGAGGAATGCCTGTCCCCCGTCGTCCCGCTGACCTAGCGTAAGACCCGGCGGTTCGCCCCAGCCGCTGCCCGACTGGAGGGCCACCCGTGGACATGGTCGCTGGGCGCGCGACGACCCCCACGCGCCTGAGGCGACGGATCCACGCGGCGTGGTGGGTCGCGGTCGTCGGCTTCGTGGCCCTGCTCGGCGCCGACGGGTTCCGGTCTGCGCCCGGGTTGCTGATGATCCCGTTGGAGCAGGAGTTCGGGTGGTCGCGAAGCCTGGTGTCGGCCGCGGTCAGCCTCAACCTGGTCCTGTACGGCCTGGTGGCCCCGTTCGCCGCCGCCCTGATGGACCGGTTCGGCATCCGCCGGGTGGTCAGCCTGGCCCTGCTGCTGGTTGCCGCCGGCAGCGGGCTGACCGTGTTCGTTCAGCATGGCTGGCAGCTGATCCTGACCTGGGGCCTGCCGGTCGGGACCGGCTCGATGGCGATGGTCTTCGCCGCCACTATCGCCCACCGTTGGTTCGTGGCCAGCCGTGGCCTGGTCATGGGCGTCCTCACCGCCGCCGGAGCCGCCGGCCAGCTGGTGTTCCTGCCGGTGATGGCCACCCTCGTGCAGCAGGTGTCCTGGCGGCCCGCCGCACGGTCCGGGTGCTGCGCGAGGCGGCCCGACCCCGACCTCCTGGGGCACTGGCCGGCGGTTTCGCCATCTGCGGGGCCACGACCAACGGCCTGGTCGGGACCCACTTCATCCCCTCCGCGCATGACCGCGGGGTGACCGAGACCACCGCAGCGGGACTGTTGGCCCCGGTCGGGATCTTCGACGTGGTCGGCACCATCGTCTCCGGAGCCCTGACCGACGTCGTCAACCCGCGGCTGCTGCTGGTCGGCTGCTACACCTTTCGCGGGGTCGGGCTGCTCGTCTTGCTCTGGCTGCTGGGGCCCACGGTCCGGCCGCCGATACTCGTCTTCACTGTCATCTACGGGCTCGGCTGGGTGGCCACCGTGCCGACGACCGTCGCCCTGTGCCGGGAGGCGTTCGGAGCCTCCGGCACCATCGTCTCGGCTGGGTGTTCGCCTCCCACCAGATCGGGGCGGCCATCGCCTCCTTCGGCACCGGGGCGATCCGGACGCGACCGGGCAGTACGCCCTGGCCTGGTTCGGGCGGCCGGGCTGTGCGTGGTCGCCGCCGTGATCTCCCTCATCATCCGACGCCGACCGCACCCCGTCACCGAGGGCTGAGACCGGGCCGGCCGTCGCCCGTCGACCCTTCCCTTCTCGGGCAAGGTGCCCGGTCCTGTGGCCGCTTCTGCTCCCGAAGCACTCGACGCAGTGGTCGCGTGCTGACCACGCGCACCTCGGCCCACGGGCTGCGAGGCTGATACTGCTTGCATGATTCAGAGCGCAGTCGCCTTCGCCCTCGCGGCTCGTGCGGTCGCACGAACCGTGCACCTCATCCCCCCGGACGCCTGGGGCAGTCCAGGCCTCGGGGACTGGACGATGCGCGACCTGGTCGGTCACACCAGCCGCGCACTTATCACCGTCGTCGACTACCTCTCCCGTCCGGTGGCGGAGGTGGTGGTGGAGTCGGCCTCCGCATATTTGGCCGCCATCTCGACCGGCACCGTCGAGCCGGAGACCGTGACGGAGCGAGGACGCCGTGCAGGCCATGACCTGGGCGATCAACCTGCGCACCGCTTCGGTCAGCTTGTCGAGGAGGCGGTCCAGGTCGCGGAAGCCGCGGATCCCGACCTGGTCGTGCCCACGGTCTTCGGCGGCATGCGGGTGGCGACCTACCTGCCGACCCGCACCTTCGAGCTCTGCGTCCACGGCCTCGACATCGCCGTCGCCGCGGGAGTCCCGATCGACCTGCCGGCCGCGGTTGTCGACGAGAGCTGCGCACTGGCGGTGAGCACCGCAGTTCGGTTGGGGCGAGGAGTCGACGTGCTGATGGCTCTGACCGGCCGCCGTGACCTGCCCCGACCGTTCAGCGTCATCTAGAGCCTCACCACAGCATTCGCCTGCCTGACGCCACCGCCCCGCTCACCGACGGAACGACGTTCTGCCGCCTCCTCAGAAGCGGGAGCGGAACCGCCGCAGGGTCAGGCTGTTGGTGACCACGAACACCGAGCTGAGGGCCATCGCGGCCCCGGCGAACATCGGGTTGAGGAACCCGGCCGCCGCGAGCGGGATGGCCGCCACGTTGTAGGCGAAGGCCCAGAAGAGGTTGACCTTGATGGTCCGCAGCGTCGCCCGGGCCAGCCGGATGGCGTCCGCCGCTACCCGTAGGTCGCCCCGCACCAGGGTCAGGTCGCTGGCTTCGATGGCGGCATCGGTCCCGGTCCCCATAGCGATGCCCAGGTCGGACTGGGCCAGCGCGGCGGCGTCGTTGACCCCGTCGCCGACCATGGCCACCCGGGCCCCACTCGCCTGCAGCCGCTGGATCTCGGTGACCTTGTCGGCGGGCAGGACGTCGGCGATGACCTCCGTGATGCCCACCGCGGCGGCCACCTGCTCGGCGGTCACCCGCTGGTCCCCGGTCAGCAGCACCGGCCGCAGGCCCAGCTCGCGCAGGGCGGTGATGGCCTCGGCCGAGGTGTCCTTCACGGTGTCGGCCACCGCGACCAGACCCCGGGCCTGGCCGTCCCAGCCGACCAGGACCGTCGTACGGCCCCGGCTCTGCTCGGCGGCGTAGGCCTGCGCGAGGTCGGGGTCGACGACCCAGCCCTGCCGCTTGAGCAGGCCCGGTCGCCCGACCGCGACGACGCGGTCGGCGCCGTGGTGGGCCACGGTGGCGACCACGCCGAACCCGGCGTGGTTGCGGAAGTCGCGGGCGTCCTCGACCGCCGCCCAGCTCCGGGCGTGGGCGGTGACCGCGCGGGCGATGGGGTGCTCCGAGCCGGACTCGGCCGCACCGGCCATGGCCACGACCTCGGACTCGGCCGTGCCCACGGCCGCGACCACCGCGGCGACCGACATCTGCCCGGTCGTCACGGTGCCCGTCTTGTCCAGCACGACGGTGTCGATCCGGCGGGTCCTCTCCAGGACCTCGGGGCCCTGGATCAGGATGCCGAGCTGGGCGCCGCGGCCGGTCCCGACCATCAGGGCGGTCGGCGTGGCCAGCCCGAGCGCGCAGGGGCAGGCGATGATGACCACGGCGACGGCGGCGCTGACGGCGTACGCGGCACTCGCCCCGCCCACCAGCCACCCGGCCAGCGTAAGCAGCGACAGCACCAGGACGACGGGGACGAAGATGCCCGACACCCGGTCGGCCAGGCGCTGCACCTGGGCCTTGCCGGTCTGGGCCTGCTCGACCATCCGGGCGATCTGGGCCAGCTGGGTGTCGGCGCCGACGCGGGTCGCCTCCACGACCAGGCGACCGTCGGTCGAGACGCAGCCGCCGACCACCTCGGCGCCGGGTCCGACGTCGACAGGGACCGACTCCCCGGTGACGGTGGAGGCGTCGACCGCGGTCTGTCCCGAGACCACGACGCCGTCGGTGGCGACCCGTTCGCCCGGGCGGACCACGAACCGGTCGCCGACCCGTAGCGCGGCGGCGGGGATCTCGGACTCGACCCCGTCGCGGACGACCGAGACCACGGTGGGGGCCAGGTCGAGCAGGGCTCGCAGGGCGGCGCCCGAGCGGCGCTTGGCCCGGGCCTCGGCCAGCCGCCCGAGCAGCAGGAACGTGGTGATGCCGGCGGCCGACTCCAGATAGAGGTTGGCCCCGCCGTCGTGCCGCATCAGCTGCAGCTCGAACCCGTGCCGGAAGCCGATCTCCCCGGCCGGCCCGAAGAACAGGGCGTAGAGGGACCAGCCGGTCGCGGCCAGGGTGCCGACCGAGATGAGGGTGTCCATGGTGGCGGTGCCGTGCCGCAGGTTGAGCAACGTGGCCTGGTGGAACGGCCACGCCGCCCAGCCCACGACCGGCAGGGTCAGGGCCAGCGAGACCCACTGCCAGCCCGGGAACTGCAGGGCCGGGACCATGGCCAGCAGGATCACCGGGACGGTCAGGGCGGCCGAGAGGAGGACGCGGCGGCGCAGCAGTCGGGCCTCCTCGTCCGGGTCGGATTCGGTGGCGGCGGGGAGCGTGGCCCCGTAGCCCGTCTTCTCGATCGTGGCGATCAGCTGGTCGGGGGTGACGCCGTCGTGAACCTGGACGCTGGCCTTCTCCGTGGCGTAGTTGACCGTGGCCTGGACGCCGTCCATTCGGTTGAGCTTCTTTTCGATCCGCGCGGCGCAGGAGGCGCAGGTCATGCCGGAGACGTCGAGCTGCACGCTCTGCAGCGCGGTGGGGCGGGACGGGGAGTCAAGGCTCATGGAGACGGCTTTCGCAACGGGTCGGGGCGGTGGGACGCAGGGCGTTCGGCGGCGGGTCAGCCCCCGCTGAGGGCGTACCCGGCCTCGTCGACCGCGGCGGCGACCTGGACGCGGTCCACCGGGGTCGGGCTGGTGACGGCCAGGGCGCCGGCGGCGAGGTCGACCTGCACTTCGGTGACGCCCGGGATGGCGCTGACCTCCTCGGTGACGGCGTTCACGCAGTGCTGGCAGGTCATGCCGGTGACGGTGTAGGTGGTGGTGGTCATGGTGACCTCTCTCGACGGGATGGTGGGTGGGTCAGGAGCGCACGAGGCGGGCGATGGCCGCGGAGGCCTCTTTGATCTTCTGGTCGGCCTCGGGACCGCCCTGCTGGGCGGCGTTCACGACGCAGTGGCTCAGGTGCTCGTTCAGCAGTCCGAGGGCGACCGACTGGAGGGCGTTGGTCATCGCGGAGACCTGGGTGAGGATGTCGATGCAGTACTTCTCATCCTCGACCATCTTCTGCAGACCGCGGGCCTGGCCCTCGATCCGCCGAAGCCGACGGAGGTAGTCGTCCTTGTTGCCGATGTAGCCGTAGTGGCTGCTGTCCTCGGGCACCGCTTGCTCCTTCGCTACTGTACCCCCCTAGGGTATCAGGGTAGGCAACAGGCCCGTGGTCAGGGGAAGGGCGGCCGAGCTCGTCGGCCTTATCCCCAGATCGCGGACTTTTCAACAGGGCACGTGTGGGAAACCTGATGCGACGGGGCTTTGTCAACCCCGAGCCGGCCGCCCGGAGTGTCGAAAACTTTCTGCGCCGCACCCTTCGTCCACCGGCAGATATGATCTTCTCCCCTGGTCAGGAGCCCTTTGGGGAATGATCTTGTCGGTTGTCCCCAAGGTTGTACCCAACCTCTGCACAACGACCCCGCGTGTCTCCCACAGTGACCCCCCGGTTATCCACAGAACCTGTGGATAACGTTCTTCGCGACGGGCCGTCCGGGGCGTACGGTGTCCCAGACCAGGGGCTCTGCGATCAGCTTCCGGGGGTTGTCAGTGGTGGCCCCTAGCCTTCCTGGGAGAGGCCGTTGGAGCGTCAGCGGTCGCCGTCCGACCTGCCCTTGAGGAGCACGCGTGAGTCTTGCCGAGGTGATGGCCTCCTACCGGGACGACGCCCCCCGTACGCCGGACCGGACCCCTCCGCAGGACATGGACGCCGAGCAGTGCGTGCTTGGCGCGATGCTGATGAGCAAGGACGCCATCGCTGACGTGGTCGAGGCGCTCCGCGGGGTCGACTTCTACCGCCCGGCCCACGAGCAGGTCTACGAGGCGATCCTGGACCTCTACGGTCGCGGCGAGCCCGCCGACGCCATCACCGTGTCCGCCGAGCTGAGCAAGCGCGGCGAGCTGATGCGGCTGGGCGGCGCGCCCTACCTGCACACGCTGCTGGCCAGCGTCCCGGTCGCGGCCAACGCCGGCTACTACGCCGAGATCGTCCGGGAGAAGGCCATCCTCCGCCGGCTCGTGGACGCCTCGGTCCGGATCGGTCAGATGTCCTACGCGGCCGAGGGCGACGTCGACATGATCGTCGACCGGGCCCAGGCCGAGGTCTACTCGGTGACCGAGCGGCGGGCGGCAGAGGACTACAAGCCGCTCTCGGAGCTGATGCAGCCGACCCTGGACGAGATGGAGGCCATCTCCTCCCGCGGCGGGGGTCTGGCCGGGGTTCCGACCGGGTTCGCCGAGCTCGACGAGCTGACCAACGGCCTGCACGGCGGGCAGATGGTGATCGTCGCCGCCCGCCCCGGGATGGGGAAGTCGACCCTGGCCCTGGACCTGGCGCGCTCGGCCTCGATCAAGAACGGGCTCGCCTCGGTCATCTTCAGCCTGGAGATGAGCCAGATCGAGATCACCATGCGGCTGCTGTCGGCCGAGGCCAGCATCCCGCTCGGCCACATCCGAGGTGGGCGGATGAGCGACGACGACTGGAGCCGCGTGGCCACCAAGATGGGACAGGTCTCCGAGGCGCCGATGTACATCGACGACTCGCCCAACCTGACCATGATGGAGATCCGGGCCAAGGCGCGGCGGCTCAAGCAGCGCCACGACCTCAAGCTGGTGGTCATCGACTACATCCAGCTCATGACCTCGGGCAAGAAGGTCGAGTCACGCCAGCTGGAGGTGTCGGAGTTCTCCCGCCAGCTCAAGCTGCTGGCCAAGGAGCTCGACGTTCCGGTGGTGGCGCTCTCCCAGCTCAACCGTGGTCCCGAGCAGCGCACCGACAAGAAGCCGATGCTCTCGGACCTACGGGAGTCCGGGTCGCTGGAGCAGGACGCCGACATCGTCATCCTGCTCAACCGCCCCGACATCCACGACAAGGAGTCCGAGCGGGCCGGTGAGGCCGACATCGACGTGGCCAAGCACCGCAACGGACCCACGAAGATGATCACCGT
>JBBQAB010000327.1:0-2706 GCA_038198385.1 Propionibacteriales bacterium | reverse complement strand
GTCCTGGAACGGGTGTTCGGCCTGCTCACCGCCCCGATCACCGTGGAGGACATGTTCGACCGGATCGACGCCGTACCAGGCGAGGTTGCCGATCGTGAGCTCGCCGACGTTCGTGTGGCGCGACCCAGTGTCAACGCCCTCGACCAGGTCGAGGTGGCCAAGCACGCTGCGGTGACCAGCGCTCTGCGTGACTGGAAGGGGGTAGCGGCGCTCGGTGCCGTCGCTGTCCGTTGCTGGCCGGAGTTCCCCACCCAGCGGGGCGTTTGCCCGTGTAGCTCGCTCTCGCGGTTGGCCGACGAGGGAACTCCGACCGTCTGCGAACGCGACGTCTACGGCGCCGTCACCATGCTGCTGATGGAAGCGCTGGGTTCGGGGACGACCTACCTGGTCGACACCGTGGACGTGGACGCCGCCCGTAACGTCGTCCGGCTCTGGCACTGCGGCGCGGCCGCGACCTCACTGGCCGCTGACCCCGAGGAGGCGACCCAGTTCGTGCACTGCAACCGCAAGCTGGGCGTGGCGGGCAACTTCCCGCTGCGAACCGGCCCGGTGGTCATGGCTCGGCTGACCGAGGATAACGACGGTGAGGGGACCTCGGGCCTCCGGCTGCTGATTGCCTCGGGCCGCTCGCTCCCGGCGCCCAACCGCTTCCAGGGCAACACCGCCGACGTCGAGCTCAACCTCGACGCCACGAGCTTCGTGCACGCCCTGGTGCACGAGGGCTTCCCGCACCACACCGTGCTGGCGTGGACCGACATCCGTCCCGCGCTGCGTACCGCCGCCGACCTGCTCGGCATTCCGATCGTGGAGTGGTGACCCACCCGATCGTCCTTTCCATCCCGCACTGCCACCCACACCTGATCATCACCAATGGAGGTTCTCGATTATGACCCAGCACCTGACGTCGCTGACCCGTCGTACCCTACTCGGACTGCTCGCCGGCGCGGGCGCCGGAGCGGCGCTCACGGCCTGCGCCGGCCCGGGTTCAACCGCTTCCAAGACCAACCCGACCGCGCTGGCCACTGGTGCCGCCAAGGGCGACGTCTCCTTCGCGCATTGGCGGGCCGAGGACAAGAAGGCCTTCGACACCCTCATCGGCCAGTTCACCCAGAAGTTCGCGGACGTCAAGGTCACCCAGGACATCAGCCCGTCGAACGACTACCAGACCCAGGCCCTCAACCGGCTCCGTTCGGGTGCTGTGGGCGATGTCTTCCCCACCTTCCGGGGCGCGCAGTTCGAACAGTTCGTCAAGGCCGGTGTCTACACCGACCTCGCTAGCACGCAGCTGGCGCAGAACTACACCGCTGACCTCATTGAGGCGGGAAAGTCCGGCGGAACCCAGTGGGGGCTGCCCTACCAGGTGGTCTTTCCGATGCCGATCGGCAACACCGACCTGCTCTCCTCAGTCGGCGTCGACAGCCCGCCGCAGAGCTGGGACGGCTTTCTCTCGATGTGCGACAAGCTCAAGAACAAGAACATCATTCCCCTCGCCTGGCCGGGTGGTGAGGTCGGCAACGCGGGCCAGCTGATCAACAACATGGTCATGAACGAGGCGCCCAGCGACGACGCCTTCGCCCAGATCGAGGCGGGCAAGCTGAAGGCGACCGACGACTGGTTCGTCGGCGTCCTGAAGAAGTACGCGGAGCTGCGTCCGTACTTCCAGCCGAACGCTGTCGGAACCGCGGTGGAGCCGACCCAGCAGCTGTTCGCGAGTGGGAAGGCCGCGTTGCTGTGCACCGGCAGCTACCACGTCGCCGCCATCCGGGCCTTGGGAGCGAAGTTCGGCGTCGACCTCGTCCCGCCGATCACCGTGGCCAGCGACCCGAAGTACGTCGGCACCTACAACGCGACGTTCATCCTCGGGATCAACTCCGCCTCGAAGGTTCAGCCGGCGGCGCTGGAGTGGCTGCGCTTCCTCTCCGACAAGGCGAACGCCGCGACGTACGCCAACGCCACGGTCCAGCACGTCACGGTCGCTGACGTCGAGTACACCGACCCTGACCTCAAGGCGCTGTCGCCCTGGCTGACCAAGAAGACCATGCTGGCAGCGCGCTTCCAGTTCAACGACCTAGACATCCGCAACGCCGTCGAGGGAGCCGCCATCTCCGTCGTGGGCGGCGCCGACCCGGGCGCAGCCGCCAAGAAGGCGCAGTCCGTCATCGACCAGCGGGTCTGAGCGACCGGATGGCGTCGTCCTGCGGCGCCATCCGGTCCGTCCGTCCGCCCACCCCGTCACCGTCGACACCAGGGAGCCTTCCGTGACCGTCCACACCGCTGTCGATCATCGCGCCGAGCGCGCCACCAGCAGCCGACCCCGACGACGTCGCAGTCCCACTGCGCCGGACCTGCGGCTGTTCCTCTTCCCGCTGCCGGCCCTGGTGGTCTTCGTCATCTTCTTCGTGATGCCGACAGTGCAGGGTTTCCAGTACGCGATCACCGACTGGGACGGCTACAGCGCCGACTTCAGCCGGGTCGGGCTGAAGAACTTCATGACCGCGATCACCGGAGACGACCTGTTCGCGGGGGCTGCGCTGAACAACGCCAAGTTCCTGCTCGTCGTGGTGGTCGTCCAGACGCTGTTCTCCCTGGTCCTGGCCATGGCGGTCCTGAAGAACACGCGGGTGAACATCGCCCTGCGGGCTCTGTTCTTCTTCCCGACGATTCTGTCCTCGGTGTCGGTGGCCTTCGTCTGGAAGTTCATCTACG
>JBBQAB010000326.1:0-12692 GCA_038198385.1 Propionibacteriales bacterium | reverse complement strand
GGGTCGTCGACGGTCAGATGACCGTCGGGGTCCTGGCCGCGTTCCTGCTCTACCTGCGGATGTTCTTCGAGCCGATGCAGGAGATCAGCCAGTTCTACAACACCTTCCAGTCGGCCTCGGCCGCCCTGGAGAAAATCTCCGGCGTGCTGGAGGAGGTGCCGACCGTCCGGCAGAGGTCCGAGCCGACTCCGCTGCCCAGCCCGCGCGGCGACCTGCGGATGCAGGACGTCCGGTTCGGCTACGACCCGGAGCGGCCGGTGCTGCCCGGACTCGACCTCGACATCCCGCACGGTCAGACGGTGGCCCTGGTCGGGACCACCGGCGCCGGCAAGACCACGATCGCCAAGCTGATGGCCCGGTTCTACGACCCCGACGCGGGCCGGGTCAGCCTGGACGGGGTCGACCTGCGGGACCTGGCCGACGACGACCTGCGCGCGGCGCTGGTCCTGGTCAACCAGGAGAACGTGATGTTCGAGGGCACCTTGGCCGACAACATCGGCTTCGGCCGACCGGGAGCCACCCGGGACGAGGTCGAGGCGGCCGCCGTGGCCGTCGGTCTGCACACGTTCGTCAGCGGGCTGCCGGAGGGCTACGACACCGACGTGGCCAAGCGAGGGTCGCGGCTGTCCGCCGGCCAGCGTCAGCTCGTCACCTTCGCCCGGGCGATTCTGGCCGACCCGGCGGTTCTGATCCTGGACGAGGCCACGTCCAGCCTGGACATCCCGAGCGGGCGGGAGGTGCAGCGGGGGCTCCAGACGATCCTGGCCGACCGGACCGCCGTGATCATCGCCCACCGTCTGAGCACGGTCGCGATCGCCGACCGGGTGCTCGTCCTGGAGCACGGCCGGGTCGTGGAGGACGGGTCGCCGGCCGAGTTGGTGGCGCGGGCCGACGGCCGCTATGCCGCCCTGCACCACGCCTGGATGGCCTCGCTCGCCTGAGCCTGGCTCACCTTCGGCTCAGTGGGCGGTCACACAGGAGGACCTGAGGTGTCCGTAGTTCTCAAGGTCGCCTCAGGACGGATTCGTCAACTCTTGACCTGTTGCTGGGGGAAGGCAGATGGGCCGTCAAGGTTGACCGTTCAATCTTCAGGTGTCGGGAAAAACGAAAACGCCGGCACCATCCCCCAGGAGACACGATGACCCCCAGGCACACCGGATCCGCCACCGCGGTCCACGGTGCACCGCCGAGCAGGCCGGCCCGTACGGGCGCCGCTCACCGGGCCGGTCGTCAGCAACGGTCAGACCTTCGTTCGGGACAGCCCTCGCGGCTCTTCCCGCGGCGCGGTCCGACCCCATGAACGTGGGGAGTGGCCCCAGGTTGGGGGACCAGGGCCACTCTCCACTTACCAGCTTGGTCAGCGCTGATGTCGGGGGACATCGCTTGACCGCCACCTGGGTCCGGCCCCGTCGGGGGAGCCCGGAACAGGACCGCAAGGCAGGACCGGGTTGATGTCGGGGGACACCACCGGGCCTGGCAGGACCGAGGACCAGCGTGCTGTCGGGGGACACCGCGGGCCTCGGGTGGGACGGGCAGCTGTCTGATGTCGGGGGACACCGCAGCCGCTCGGGAGGAAGCGGGAACGGCGCTGATGTCGGGGGACATTGCCGGGACCGCCGGGGAGCAGGACCAGGGACGGCGTCGATGTCGGGGGACAGCGCCGAACCTGGGCAGGGGCGAGGCGTGCTGTCGGGGGACACCGCTGAGCCAGCAGGAACGGTCCGAGTTGGAGACCGCTCCAGCACTGGTAACGGCCCCAGGGGGAGTCCGTTCCCACCCATCGCTCGGGCCCGGCGGCTGACCAGCTGTCGGGCCCGACCGCACGTTCCCGACTGCACGTGGGGGACAGGGAAGCAGGGGTCGGCGTTCGCCGCCCGCCGGAGAGCCGGACCGTCAGGACGAGCTGCGACGGCAGAACGCCACCGCTGTGGCCACGTCGGCCACCGTCAACGTGGCCCCCGCCCGCGGTGGTCGCGAGATGACCACGACCCGGACGCCCAGCTCGCCCGCCGCGTGCAGCTTGGCTGAGGTATGGGTGCCGCCCGAGTCCTTGGTCACGAGCAGGTCGGCTTGGTGCTGGCTGAGCAGGGCCCGTTCCGCCGCCACCTCGTACGGCCCCCGTGAGCACAGCAGTTGCCACCGGGGCGGCAGCGTGAAGGTCGGCCGGTCGACCACCCGGACCAGAGCGTCCCGGTCGGCCCAGCCCAGGAACTCCTCCAGCGACTGCCGGCCGGTGGTCAGGAAGGGGCGCGTGCACGCCGCGCCCGCCACGACCGCCGCCGCCGTGGCCGGCACCCAGGACCACCCCGGCGCGCCCGGCGCCCGGGTCCCGCCCGGCCGTTCGCGCCGCCGCAGCCGGACGTCGGGGGCGGCGGTGGCCTCGACCGCGTGGGCCGAGATCTGGGCCGCAAAGGGGTGCGTGGCGTCGATCACCGTGGTGATCCGCTCCTGGACGAGATAGCGGGCGAGTCCGGCAACTCCGCCAAAGCCGCCCACCCGTACGCGGCCGACGGGCAGGGCGGGGTCCGCGACCCGACCGGCCAGCGACGACACGACGTCGACCCCGGCGGCCACCAGGCCCGCGGCCAGCGCGCGCGCCTCGGCGGTGCCCCCCAGCACCAGGACGGTCATCGACAACTCCGGGGCCGGGGCCAGGGCTGGGCCGCGACGACCACCGCGACCAGCAGGGAGATCACCCCGGTGGCCACAGCGAGCCGGTCGGTGCGGGCAATGTCGGCCACCCGCACCGGACGGCCCGTGCCCAGCACCCCCCGGTCCTCCCGCTCCCCGTGGTAGACGTTGCTGCCCCCGAGCCGCACCCCGAGGGCACCCGCGAAGGCGGCCTCGACGACCCCGGCGTTGGGGCTGGGGTGCTGGGCGGCGTCACGGCGTACGGCGTTCCAGGCGTCGGCGGCTCGGCCGCCGACCAGCGGGGCGGCCAGTGCGGCGGCGGCCCCCGCGACCCGGGCCGGCACCCAGTTGAGCACGTCGTCGAGCCGCGCCGAGGCCCAGCCGAACCTGAGGTAGCGCGGCGACCGGTGACCGACCATGGCGTCGAGCGTGTTGGCCACCCGGTAGCCGACCAGGCCGGGGAGCCCGGCCACCGCACCCCACAGCAGGGGGGCCACCACGGCGTCGGAGGTGTTCTCGGCCAGCGACTCGACTGTGGCCCGGGCCACCTCGTCCGGGCTGAGGGTGGCGGTCTCGCGTCCGACCAGGTGGCGCACCTGGACGCGGGCCACGGCCAGGTCGCCCCGGTCGAGCTGGGCGGTCAGGGCGGTGGCCTCGCGGCTGAGCGAGCGACCGCCGAGGACGACCCAGGTGGTGACCGCGGTCAGGATGACCGAGAGCAGGCGGCGCCGCCGGGTCAGCCGGTCCAGTGCAGCGGCCGCCCCGACGGTGCCGCCCAGCAGCAGGATCAGGTGCAGCACACCGGCGGAGCGGCGGTCGGCGTAGGTCGTGCGTTCCAGGGCGACGGCGAGCTGGCCGAACCCGGCCACGGGGTGATAGCGGCGCGGGTCGCCGAGGATCCGGTCGGCGGCGAAACCGAGGGCGAGACCCAGGGCCGGGGCCAGGCGGGTCGCTACAGTCGTCCTCAATGACACCCTCACCTGGAACCTCCCGGCGCGTGCTGGTCACCGGAGGCGTGCGGTCCGGCAAGTCCCGGCACGCGGAGGCCCTGCTGGAGTCGGCCACCTCGGTGCTGTACCTGGCTCCTGGCCCCGTACCGGACCCGGTCGCCGACCCCGAATGGGCGGCCCGCGTGGCGGAGCACCAGATCCGGCGCCCCGCCCACTGGCGCACGGTGGAGACCGCCGACGTCGCGTCGGCGCTGCGGGCGGGCGACCCTTCCGAGGCGGTGCTGGTGGACTGCCTGGGGACCTGGCTGACCGCGACCATCGACCGCCTCGGCGTCTGGGACGTGCCGCTCAAGGAGTGGCGCGGGGACATCGAGGCCCGCGTCGACGATCTGGTCCGGGCCTGGGCAACGCGTACGGGGGTGGCCGTGGCCGTCACCAACGAGGTCGGCTGGGGGCTGGTGTCGGAGCACCGCTCGGGCCGGGTGTTCACCGACCTGCTCGGCCGGGTCAACCAGCAGGTCGCCGTGGCGAGTGACGACGTGTTGCTCGTGGTCGCCGGACGCCTGCTGCGTCTGTGAGGAGCCCGGCGTGAACGGGTGGCCGTGCCTCATGCGACCACCCCCAGCAGCAGCGCGGTCAGGGCGAGCTCGACCGCGGCCCCCATCACGTCACCGGTCACCCCGCCGAAGCGGCGGACGGTGTGCCGGACCAGGAGCGCGACCACCCCGACCGCCAGAACGCCCGCGGCCAGCCCCCGGAGGATCCCTGGACCGGCCACGGCGGCGACCGCGGTCAGGACGACGACCGCGCCGAGGACGCTGACCAGCGCCGCCGGTCGGGCGACGGTCCCGGCCACGGTCGCACCGAGACCATCGGGGCGGGCGGCCGGCACCCCGGTGACGCAGACACCGGCCACGGCGGCCCGGGACAGGCAGACCGTGAGCCCGGCCAGGGCCGCGGTCGCCGGCCCGTGCACCAGGGCGCCGAACAGGGTCGCCTGGGTGAGTAGGACCAGGACCAGGGCGACGACGCCCATCGGACCGACGTCGCCCCGCTTCATCACCGCCAGGGCCCGTTCGCGGTCCCATCCCGACCCCAGTCCGTCGACCGTGTCGGCCAGGCCGTCCAGGTGGAGGGCCCGGGTGAACAGGGTCACCGTGGCCACCATCAGGAGTCCCACGGCCAGGGGCGGCAGGTTCAGGGTCGAGCCGACCAGTCCGACCAGCCCGGCCGCGACCGCCACCGGAAGGACGGCGAGCGGGGCGAGGAGCATGGCCCGACCCGCCGTACGCCGGTCCAGCTCCCCGATCGGGCCGGCGGGCACCACGGTCAGGGTGCCGAGGGCGAGCCGGAACGCGTCGTACGCCACGGTCAGACCGCGCCTGGGTACCGCTCGCTGGCGGCGGCCAGCCCGCTGGTCCGAGCCGTCAGGCGGTGCAGCAGCTCGGCCAGCGACACCCCGAGCACGACCCACAGCGTGAGCTGGGTCAGGAAGCTGGAGCCGCGGAAGGCGTACAGGACGTCGGCGGGGAAGCCCTCGGGGACGGGGTCGCCGCCCGGGAGCAGGGCCACCGCTACCGCGGCCACGATCAGATAGCCGAGGACGACGGCGAGGGAGGCGTACCAGGTGCCCCAGCGGTGGGCCATCCGTCGTCCGACCGCGACGGCGGTCACCGCGGCGATGACCGAGATGGCCAGCGTGACCACGTAGAGCGCGGTCCGGGTGGCGATCGTGTCCGCCTGTCCCACCCCGGGGGGGTTGGGCGGGTAGGCCACGAACGGGACGACGTAGAGGGCCACGAAGCCCACCCCGGCCACGAGCAGGGTGGTCGAGCGGACCCCGAGCCGACCGAACCGCCCGACCGCGAGCGCGCCGAGCACCCCGACCAGTCCGCCGAGGGCGACCCCGGCCAGCAGGGTCGCGGTCAGCAGCCCGAGGGTGGACTGCAGGGACCGGGGCACGACGGTGCCGCCGGTCTCAGCGTGGGTGTGCTCAACGGTCCCCGCGGTGGTGGGGTCGGTGGCGTGGGTGTGGGACGAGTCGGACCCGTACGCGATGGCCGCCCGCAGCGGGGGCTCCCCCACGACGTGGGCGACACCGAACGCCGCCAGGCCGGCGATCAGCCCGGCGAGCAGGCCCCGGACCAGGAATTCCCGAGCCGAGGCGGTCCGACTCGACCGGCTCAGTGGCAGGGGAACCCGAGCAGGTGGCGCCCGTCGTGGGTCCACTCGTGCACGGCGTTGCCGGCGAACAGGGTGACGGCCCCCTGCTCGCCGGCGATGAAGTACATCCCGGCCAGCAGCAGCAGCGCGGCGAAGACCAGCCACGGCACGACCTGGCGGAGCGAGAAGGCGGGCAGCGCCAGCGGTGCGGCGGCGACCTGGGTACGAACGTCAGACATGTTTCCTCCTGGGGTTTCTGCGACCCGTGGTGACGGAGCTCTCCGAGGCTGGGTCTGACTCGAGATCACCCTGGGTTGGGCGACTCTTACAGTGGCGCGACCGTGTCGGGTTCTCACCGACTTCCGTAACCTCCGCGAACCTGGGCAGCGTATCGCTCCCGGGCTGGGTTGGGAAACGTACGGCACGGGCCTCACCCGCTCTGCTCAGGCCGGCTGAGCCGCCCGGGCACTCCCCGCCCGGCTGAGCCACGGAACCTAGGTTGACGTGGGTTTCGCCCGCTCTGCTCAGGTTGCAATCCGGGCAGGGCGGTTGGAACCTGTGTCGAGTCGGGTGCGGCGGTGTGCGTACGCGAGCGTCGTGCCACCGGAGGGTGGTCCAACCCTGCGGAGCCGGCCCAGGCGCGTCGCGACGGGTCAGGCGGTGACGGCTGCGGTGACGGGTCAGGCGGTGGGCGAGAACCCCGCCACGGCTCCGATCACGGTGATCGCGGGCGGTTTCAGACCTTCGCTGAGGGTGAGCGCGGCGATGTCGGCGACGGTGCCGCGTACGGAGCGCTGGCTGGGCAGGCCGGCGTCGGCCACGGTCATGGCGGGGGTGTCGGCGAGCATCCCCTCGGCGACCAGGGTGGCCGTGATGGCCGCCAGCGTCGCCACCCCCATCAGGATGACCAGGGTGGTGTTGGCCGTGGCCAGGGCCGACCAGTTCAGGGTCGAGCCCGGGTCGCCGGGGGGCACGTGGCCCGAGACCACGGTGAAGCCCTGCGTGAGCTGACGATGGGTGAGCGGGACTCCGGCCAGGGCAGGCCCCGCCAGGGCGGAGGAGACGCCGGGGATCACGCGTACGGGGATGCCGGCGGCCGCACAGGCCTGCCACTCCTCGCCGCCGCGGCCGAAGACGAAGTTGTCGCCGCCCTTGAACCGCACCACCGTCTTGCCGGCCAGCCCGTGCTCGACCAGCAGCTCGTTGATCCGCTCCTGGGAGGTGAACGCACCGCGAGGGATCTTGGCCACGTCGATGATCTCGGCGTCCGGGCGGGCCTGGGCCAGGATCGACAGCGGCGCGAGCCGGTCCACCACCAGCACATCGGCGGTCCGGACGGCCTCCAGCCCCGCCACGGTGAGCAGACCCGGGTCGCCGGGCCCGCCACCGACCAGGGTCACCGACCCGTGGGCGGCGATCGAACCTGCACCGAGGTCGAGGCTGACGGCGACCGCCAGCACCCCGTGGTCGGCGGCCAGGCGCTCGAGATCGGCGTCGGCGACCCGGTCCCCGGACGCGGGCACGACCAGGGCCACGCCGGCCAGGTCGGCGGCGGTCACCGTACGAGTCTCGACGCTCAGCAGACCCCGTTCAGCCAGGTCGGCGACCGTGGTCCCGACCTCCGGGCTGACCACGGTGACCAGAGCACCGGCCTCCAGCAGGGCGGTGACAGGAGCGAGGGCGTTCGGCCCGGCGCCACCGACCAGCACGCGGCGACCGCGGACGGCCAGGCCCGCGGTGAAGCTCATCGGTCCCCCTCGTGCTCCGCCTGTCGGCCCGGACGGGCCTCCCGCAGGGTAGCCAGCGCGGACCCCAGGGCCCGGCTCGTCTCGCCGTTCCGGACCGCGATCCGCACCCAGTCCGGGCCGAGTCCGGGGAAGGTCTCGCCGCGGCGTACGGCGAACCCCGCCTCGCGCAGGGCTAGTCGGACCCATCCGGGCGGGTGCGACCCGCGCAGACCTGCGGTGTCGACCAGCACGAACGGCGCGCGGGGCTCGGGCACGGCGACCAGCCCCACCCCGGCCAGGACGTCGACCAGCACGTCACGGTCGGCGGCCATGCTCGCCGCAGCCGCCCGGGCAGCGGCCCGCGCGGCCTCGGTCAGGCAGGCGACCGTGGCCACCAGCGCAGGCGTGGACACCGACCACGGGGGCTGCTGGGCCCGCATCGCCGCGATCAAGGTGGGGTTGCCCACGGCGTAGCCGGCGCGCAGACCGGCCAGCCCCCACGTCTTGGTCAGCGACCGCAGCACGACGATCCCGGTCATCCCCGGCCCGGTCAGGTCGGCGCCGATCAACGACTCCGACTCCCCGGGAACGGCATCCATGAACGCCTCGTCGACCACGACCACCCGGCCGGGACGGACGAGGCTGCGCAAGGTGGCGGCGGGGTGGAGCACGCTGGTCGGGTTGGTGGGGTTGCCGACCATCACCAGGTCGGCGTCGGTGGGCACCAGGGTCGGGTCGAGCGCGAAGCCGTCGCTCTCGGCCAGGACGACGCGTACGGGGTGGTGGCCCGCGGCGAGCAGCGCGGCCTCCGGCTCGGTGAACTGCGGGTGCACGACGACGGGCCGCCGCGGCTGCAGCGCCCGGGCGAGCAGGGTGAAGGCTTCCGCCCCACCCGAGGTGGGCAGCACGTGGTCGAGAGGGACCCCGTGCGCGGCGGCGATCGCCGCCGCGGCCGCCTCGGGCCGGGGGTACGCGGCCAGGGTGGGCAGGGTTGCTGCCAGATGGTCGACCAGCCAGGTCGGGGGGGCCGGCAGCCGGACGTTGACGGCCAGGTCGACCAGCCCCTCGGCGATGTCCCGGTCCCCGTGGTGGTGCAGGTCCGGCTCGCCCTCCTCCACGGTGGCCGGCAGCTCGTCGACGTCGATCTGTGCGACGTCAACGAGGAGCGCATCGGCCGCCGCCGGGTCAGGCCCCGGCGCAACCGGACGACCGGCGTACCGGTGCACCGCGTCGGCGAACCGCTGGGCCAGCTGCGGGTGGCCGGCCCAGTGCAGGTGCAGATAGCTGGCGTGCAGGGTCATCTCACCCACCCCGGCGGGGTCGGCGGAGAAGC
Source organism: Propionibacteriales bacterium (assembly GCA_038198385.1). Lineage (GTDB taxonomy): Bacteria > Actinomycetota > Actinomycetes > Propionibacteriales > Propionibacteriaceae > Microlunatus. Next base: position 3,888 of record JBBQAB010000326.1, on the reverse strand, counting down.
CCACCCGCTCCCCGGCCACCAGCCAGCCCGAGGAGTCGCCGGCCACCGGCTCCACCGTGGTCCGGTGGAACTCGTGCCCGGTCACGCGGCGTCCGGCGGCAGCCAGCAGCTGGTCGTCCTCGGCGATCACCGTCCGGTAGCCCAGCGTGAGCTGCGGGGTCATCACCGCGTCGGCCTCGACCGCGCCGACCATCGGCACCCCGTCCACGGTGCGGCACAGATAGAGCAGCCCGGCGCACTCGGCCACCGTGGGCAGCCCGGACGCGACTGCGGTGCGCAGCTCCTCGCGCAGGGTCGCGTTGGCGGTCAGGTCGGTGGCGTGCACCTCGGGGAACCCGCCGCCGAGGTAGAGCCCGGCGGTGCCGGCGGGCAGGGCCGGTTCGGTCAGCGGGTCGAAGGTGACGGGCTCGCAGCCGGCCGCCCGGAGCAGCTCCTCGGTCTCGGCGTAGCGGAAGGTGAAGGCCCGACCGGCGGCGATCGCGACCACGGGGCGTACGAGGGAGGCGGCGCTCACCTCGTCCTCGGCACACCAGGGCTCCCCGACCAGCGCCGGGGCGCTGTGGGCCAGGGCCAGGATCCGGTGCAGGTCGAGGTGCTCGGCCACCTGTGCGGCGAGCCGGTCGATCGCCTCGGCGGCCTCGGCCCGCTCGGCGGCGGGCACCAGGCCGAGGTGCCGCGAGGGTGCCTCGATCCCGGCGTTGCGGGGCAGCACACCGAGCACGTCCAGCCCGGTCGCGGCCATCGCGGCCACGATCTCGTCGGCGTGCCGGGCCGAGCCGGCCTTGTTGAGGATGACCCCGCTCAGCTGCACGTCGGGGTCGAAGGTGTTGAGCCCGTGGACCAGGGCGGCGGCGGTCCGCGAGACCGAGGAGATGTCCAGGACCAGCACGATCGGGGCCTGCAGCAGCCCGGCCACGTGGGCGGTGGAGGCGAAGCCGTTGCCGCCGATCTGTCCGTCGAACAGCCCCATCACGCCCTCGACCACCGCCACGTCGGCCGGGGTCGGGATCTGCGCGCCGTGCAGCAGCAGCGGCACCAGCTGCTCGGGGCGGCACAGGTGCGGGTCGAGGTTGCGGCCCGCACGACCGGTGGCCATCGAGTGGTAGCCGGGGTCGATGTAGTCGGGGCCGACCTTGAAGCTGGCCACGTCCAGACCCTCGCGCCGCAGTGCCCCCATCAGGCCGGTCGCCACGGTGGTCTTGCCGTGCGATGAGCCGGGGGCGGCCACCACCAGGCGCGGCAGGGTGTGGCCGCCGGTCACCACTCGATCCCCCGCTGGCCCTTCTGACCCTCCTGGAACGGGTGCTTGACCATGGTCATCTCGGTGACCAGGTTGGCGATCTCGAGCAGCTTGGGGTCGGCGCGGCGGCCGGTGATGATGACGTGCTGCTGCCCCGGTCGTTGGGTGAGCGTCTCCACCACGTCGTCGATGTCCACCCAGCCCCAGTTGATCGGGTAGGTGAACTCGTCCAGCACGTAGAGCCGGTGGGTCTCGGCGGTCAGCCGACGCTTGATCTCCTGCCAGCCCTCGGCGGCATCGGCCGCGTGGTCCTCGTCGGAGCCGGGCTTGCGGGACCAGGACCAGCCCGAGCCCATCTTGTGCCACTCGATCGGCCCGCCCACGCCGGTGGTCGTGTGCAGCTCGGCCAGGGTCTCCAGGGCGGTCTGCTCGCCGATCCGCCACTTGGCCGACTTCACGAACTGGAAGACCCCCACCGACCAGCCCTGGTTCCAGCCGCGCAGGGCCAGCCCGAAGGCGGCCGTCGACTTCCCCTTGCCGTCGCCGGTGTGCACCATCACCAGGGGCCGGTTGCGGCGCTGGCGGGTGGTCAGCCCGTCCTCGGGGACCTGGTCCGGGGTGCCCTCGGGCATCAGGCGGCCCGCTTCCGGTCGGTCACAGGGTCCGGCTGGTGCTCCCGGACCGCCCCGAGCAGCTGGTCGACGCCGAGCTCGCCGACCCGGACGTACTCCGCGCCGAGGTGGGCGCTCAGCACGGCGGCCAGGCCCAGGGAGAACGTGCCGGTCTCGCAGTCCACGACCACCGAGGCCACCCCGCTGGCCCGCAGCAGGTCTGCCGCCATCCGGGAGCGATTGACCGCGTCGGGTCCATGGGTGGCGCGGCCGTCGGTGACCAGCACCAGCAGCGGCCGGCGGCGCGGGTCGCGCAGCCGCTCCAGCCGCAGCGTCTCCAGCGCGCAGAGCAGGCCCTCGGCCAACGGCGTACGCCCGCCGCTGGGCACCTCGTCCAGCCGTCGGGCGGCCACCTCGACCGAGGAGGTCGGGGGCAGGGCCAGGCTGGCCGTCGAGCCGCGGAAGGTGACCAGGCCGACCTTGTCCCGGCGCTGGTAGGCGTCCAGCAACAGCGACATGGCCGCAGTCTTGACCGTCTCCATCCGGCGCCGCGCGGCCATCGAGCCGGAGGCGTCGACGACCAGCAGGACCAGGTTGGACTCGCGACCCTCGGTGACGGCCAGCCGCAGGTCGCTGCGGGCGAGTTGCAGCCGACCCGAGGCCGTACGCCCTCGCGCGGCCTGGTGCGGCGCCCCGGCCCGGATGGTGGCGGACAGGTGCAGCGCGCCGCGCTCGCCGTGGGCGAGGGTGGAGCCGACCGTACGGCCGGTCGGTGTGAGCGCCCGGCTGCGGCGGCCCGACTCCCCGGTCCCGACCCCGGTCGCGGTCAGCAGCCGGGTCCGGTAGGGGGCGGCGGCGGTGGCCATGATCGTGGGCAGCGCCCCGGCGCCCGGTGCGGCCGGGGTCTCGGGGGCGTCCGCGGGGGCCTGGTCGCGGGTGGACGCGGCCGGCTCCGGCTCGCCAGCGGGCGGGGTGTCCGCCGCAGCCGGATCGGGCTCCGCCCCCTGGCCGGACGGACCGTCCGACGGTGGGGTGGCGTTGCCCTCCGACTCGTCGCTGTCACCCGCCTCGGGGGCTGACCCGTCCTCGGGGCCGCCCTCGGTGGGTCCGTCGTCGGCGGGGTCCGGCTCCGGCTCCGGCTCCGGGTCGTCCTCGCCCAGCAGCCGGTCCAGCAGCGCCTCGTCCAGCCCGGGGGCGTCGAACGGGTTGCGGCGCCGGCGGTGCGGCAGGGCGAGCCGGGCGGCGGCGCGGATGTCGGCCTTGGTCACCGAGGTCCGGCCGTGCCAGGCCGCGTGGGCGGCGGCGGCCCGGGCGGTGACGATGTCGGCCCGCATCCCGTCCACCTCGAACGCGGCGCAGACCTCAGCGATCAGCAGCAGGCGGGCGTCGCTCAGCTCGACCTGCGGCAGCAGGGTGCGGGCGGTGACGATCCGCTCGCGCAGCGCGGCCTCACGCTCGGCGTACGCGGTGACCAGGGCGTCGGGGTCGGCGTCGAAGGCCATCCGGCGGCGTACGACCTCGGCCCGCAGCGCCGGTTCCCGGGGGGCGGCGATCTCGACGGTGAGTCCGAAGCGGTCCAGCAGCTGGGGCCGCAGCTCACCCTCCTCGGGGTTCATGGTCCCGATCAGCACCATCCGGGAGGCGTGCGCGACCGAGACCCCTTCGCGCTCCACGGTGGAGCGGCCGGTGGCGGCGGCGTCCAGCAGCAGGTCGACGAGGTGGTCGTGCAGCAGGTTGACCTCGTCGACGTAGAGGATGCCGCGGTGGGCGGCGGCCAGCAGGCCGGGCTCGTAGACGACCTGGCCGGCGCCGAGGGCCTGCTGCAGGTCCAGCGAGCCAATCACCCGGTCCTCGGTCGCACCGACCGGCAGCTCCACCAGCCGGGCCAGGCGCCGCGTGCTGGTGGGCGGGCCGTCCAAGGAGTCGGCGGGGTGCGAGAAGTTGTCGAGGCGCGATCCGTCGGCGTGGGGACCGTCGGGGCAGTGCGGGTCGGGGTCGGCGGGGTCGCAGCCGAAGCGGCAACCCACCACCACCTCG
>JBBQAB010000325.1:0-3273 GCA_038198385.1 Propionibacteriales bacterium | reverse complement strand
GCCGAGCAGCACCGACACCACCCCCACGGCCCCTGGTGGTGGGTCCCAGCGGCTGAGGCCGGCCAGGGGGTTCACCAGACGGAGCTGGCCCTCGACCCGATGCCAGGGGGAGAGCTGGGCGACGGAGGTGGCGTACGCCTCGAAGAGGTCGGCCGCGGCGACCCAACGGCGGCCGAAGACGATGGCGCCCAGGATCAGCAGCACGAACCAGGCCAGAGCCCAGAGCCGCAGCACGGTCAGGGTGGTGCGGTCCGGCTCGACGAGCTCGAGCCAGCCGAAGCCGAAGAGCGCCACGGCGGCCGGCCAGACCCCAATCCGGGCGGGGAGCCGGGCCAGACCCTGGTCCGGGTCGACCCCGGCGACCCGGTTCAGGGCCAGGTGCAGCGTGCGGATCGGGTTGGTCGCCCGCCAGAACTGCCCCAGCAGGAGCGAGATCGGAACCAGGCCGACCCACATCCAGACGTAGACAAAGCCGAAGACCGGGTTGATCAGCAGGTCCTGCCCGGCGACCAGGGCCAGCACGACCCAGGCGTACGTCGCCAGCACGAGTAGCCGTGCGGTGAGCCGTACGCCCGGGTGGTCGATCACCCGGGTCAGACGGGGCAGGCCCACGCCGCCGACCCGGCTGAACCGGGGGGTCCGGCAGGCCAGCAGCAGAACCGCAAAGGACACGGCCAGGGCCAGCACCGCGCCCACCACCACGAACGAGAAGGGCAGCGGCAGGTCGTGCCGGGAGGCGATGCCGTGCAGCGGGATCAGGGTCACGCCAGACGCCTCTGCCGGTGCGGGGCGGTTTGGCCGCTCATCGTGCGTTGAGGATGACGATCGTCTTGCCGAGGTCGTGGGACTCGACCTCGATGCTGCCGGGCTCGGTGATGGTGAAGGAGCCGGTGGTGGTCTTCCCCGCCGTGACCTCCAGCTCGTAGCCGTCCCCGCCGGTGTGGGCGTGGATCTTGTCGTCGGCGTCCGAGGTGACCGACATCGCCACGGTGTCGCCGACCTTGGCGTCGAGCTTCTTCCCGTTCGGGCTCACCTGGCCCTGCGCGATCGAGATGTCGAGGGTGATCGCGGCCGTGCTGCTCGCCGGCGAGGAGGCCGACGTGCTCGCCGCCGAGGCTGCCGACGCGCTGGCCGCGGTCGAGGCGGCCGAGGCGCTGGAGCTGCTCAGGCTCGGAACGGCCTGCGGCTCCGACGGGCTCGCCGTGCACCCGGCGGCGGCCAGGGCGAGGCCCAGGACGCCGGCGGCGAGTGCGGTCCGGGCCAGGATCGCGCGGGCCGTCCGCGGGGCTCGGTGGAGAGGATGGGGGCGGGTCACGGCGGGAGCCATTCCTTGTCGAGTCGGGCGGTGTCCACGGCGGGCTGCCGGTGGTCAACAGCCCGACGAACGGACTCGAGGACACGTTCCCCGGCGAGTCACCGGCCTGGAGTACGGTGTGGTCTCAGCCCGACCCGAACCGAGGCAGCCACCCGGACCCCCGGCCGAGAGGACCAGCGATGCCGCAGCGACTCAGCCCCCTCGAAGTCGGTTTGCTGGCCCTGGACACCGCCCATACACCGGGCCACGTCGGCACCGTGGACCTCTTCGACGCGGGACCCGACGGCTTCGACTACGAGCGCCTGATCAGCCTGATCCGGGAGCGGATCGCCTACGTGCCCCGCTACCGGCAGCGCGTCCGGGCGGTGCCGGCCCGGCTTGCGGGTCCGGTGTGGGTCGACGACGAGAGCTTCGACCTTACCTTCCACGTCCGCCGCTCCGCGCTGCCCCGGCCCGGTAGCATGGACCAGCTGCGGGAGTTCGTCGGTCGGGTGATGGCCCGCCGGCTGGACCGGTCCCGTCCGTTGTGGGAGATGTACCTCGTCGAGGGGCTCGAGGGGAACAGGTTCGCCCTCGTGGCCAAGTCGCACCTGGCCCTGGTGGACGGCATCGACACCGTCGACATCGGACAGGTGCTGCTGGACGGAAGTCCCGACCTCGAGACGGCGCCCGGGTCGGTGCCCTGGCAGCCGTTGCCCGAGCCGTCTCCGCTCCAGCTCGTGGCCGGTGCCCTCTGGCAGAACGCCCAGGACCCCGTCCTGGCCGTGGAGAACCTCCGCGGCACGCTGACCGGAGCCCTGGGCGTGGCCGTCGCGGTGGGCGAGGTGGTCGGCGGTGTCGGCGGTGCACTGGGCGAGCTGGCCGCTGAGGCCCTGCGGGGCGGTCGACCCACGGCGGGCTCGCCCCTGGCCGGCCTGGTCTCCGAGCAGCGCCGGTTCGCCACGGTGCGGCTGCCGTTGGACGATCTCAAGAAGGTCCGCCGGGAGCACGATCACACCATCAACGACGTCGTGCTGGCCATGGTGGCGGGCGGGCTGCGCACCTGGCTCCTGACCCGGGGCGAGTCGTTGAGCCCCAGTTCAGCCCTCACGGCGCTGGTCCCGATGAGCGTGACCGAGGACGACGGTGAGCTGACCTCGCTGGGGAGCCAGGTGGCCCCGCACCTGCAGCGGCTGCCCATCGGGGAGCCCAACGCCACCATGCGACTGCACCAGGTGGCGTACGGAACGCAGGCGCACAAGGACACCGGGCGAGCGGTCGGGGCGCGGTCCCTGGCCGACATCGCCGGCTTCGCGCCGACGACCCTGCACGCGCTCGGCGTCCGGGTGTCGGCCGCGACGATGCGTCGGCAGCACGACATCGTCCTCACCAACGTCCCCGGCCCCCAGCTGCCCCTGTACGCCGCGGGTGCCCGCCTGGAGTCCAGCTATCCGGTCCTGCCCCTCTCGGCCGGCCACCTGCTGACCGTGGGGATCACGTCCTACGACGGGGAGGTCTTCCTGGGCCTCAACGCCGACCGCGACGCCATCAGCGACCTCGACCTGCTGGCGCAGTGTCTGCGCGACGCCCTCGATGAGCTGCTGGAGACCACCGTGCACGCCCGCGACCGCCGTCAGCCCACCCGGAAGGCGAGCCCGGCGGCCAAGCGCGCGGCCGCCGACACGTCCGCCGCCCGAACGGAGGCGGCCAAGCGCGCCGCGACCCAGAAGCGGGCTGCCGTCCGCAAGCTCGCCAGTGCCGCGGGCAACGTCGCCACGGCCCGACCGACGACCAGACGCGCGGCTCGGGCCCCCAGGCCCGGGACGGCGGACGAGGCAGCTCAGAGACCAGGCTCGCCGACCGATGCCGGTACGCCGACGACCAGCCCGACGAAGAAGACCAGCCCGACGAGGAAGACCAGCTCGCCGAAGCAGACCAGCCCGCCGAAGAAGAGGAGCCCGGAAAAGAAGACCAGCCCG
>JBBQAB010000324.1:0-13134 GCA_038198385.1 Propionibacteriales bacterium | reverse complement strand
CCGACGACGAGGGCGGCTGGCTGCTGGTCGAGCGCGGGGCGATGACGATGGCGGTCAACTTCAGCGACGCCCCGACCGGCGTGCCGGTCGACCGGTCGCTCAAGACCGTCTACGTGATCGGGGAGGCCGAGGTCGAAGGTGACCTGGTCCGCCTCGGGGCCCACAGCGCCCTGGTGGCCCGCACCCGCTGACCGGGCTGGCTCTGGAGCGGATCGCGTCCCGACGGCGGGACCGGCCCGCTTCAGAGTTCACCCGCTCCAGAGCTCACCCACTCCTGATCTCACCGGGGTCGGCCCTCAGACGTCGAGCTTGATCTCACGCTTGAGGATCTTGCCGGTCGGCCCCTTCGGGATAACGCCGAACCGGATGATCCGCGGGAACTTGTACGCCGCGATCTGCTCCTGGACGAAGGCCCGGAGCTCGTCCTCGGTGGCCTCTGCCCCCTCCTTGAGGGTGACCAGGGCGGCGATCTCCTCCCCGTGGCGGGCGTCGGGCACCCCGACGACGGCCGCCTCGGCGACGGCGGGATGGGTGTAGAGCACCTCTTCGACCTCGCGCGGATACACGTTGAAGCCGTTGCGGATGATCATGTCCTTCTTGCGGTCGACGATGAAGTAGAAGCCGTCCTCGTCCTGGGTGGCCATGTCGCCGCTGTGGAACCAGCCGTCGCGGATCGCCGCGGCGGTTGCCTCCGGGTTGTTCCAGTAGCCCTTCATGATGTTCTCGCCCCGGATCACGATCTCGCCGATCTCCCCGGGAGCGACGTCCTGGTCGTCCTCGTCGCGCAGCGCGAACTCCACGCCGCGGATCGGAGTGCCGACCGAGCCGGGCTTGGGCGGCACGTCCGGGTGGTTGAACGAGGCCACCGGTGAGGTCTCGGAGAGCCCGTAGCCCTCGAGCAGCGGGAAGCCGAACGTCCGTTCGACCCCCTTCAGCACCTCGACCGGCAGCGACGCGCCGCCAGAGGCCCCGACCCGGACCGAGGAGGTGTCGAAACGGTCCAGGTTCGGGACCGCCAGCAACGCCATGTACATGGTCGGGACACCCAGAAAGATGGTGATCCGGTCGTTGTGGATGATCTCCAGGGCCTGCTGGCCGTCAAACTTGGGCAACAGGGCGAGGCACCCCCCGCCGGCCATCGCCGCGTTCATCCCGCAGGTCTGCCCGAACGAGTGGAACAGCGGGAGCCCGCCGAAGAGGGTGTCCCCGGGCCCGTTGGGCATCAGGGTCTCGACGGTGGTCAGGGTGTTGGTGCGCAGGTTGTCGTGGGTGAGCTCGGCGCCCTTCGGCTGTCCGGTGGTGCCGGAGGTGTAGAGGATGACGGCCGTGTCCTGCGGGGCCCGGGTGGCGACCTCCAGGGTGGCCTCGGCCCCGGCGACCATCGCGTCGAACTCGCCGGGGGTGGTCAGGATCACCTCGGTCCCGGTGGTCTCGGCCGCCTTGTTCGCCTCCGCGGCGAAGAGCGGGAAGACGACGGCGACCTTGGCCCCGCAGTCGCGCCAGGTGTAGGCGACCTCGCCGGCCTTGAGGAGCGGGTTCATCGGCACGACCACCGCGCCCAGGCGCAAGATCGCGTAGTAGACGATCGGGAAGTAGGCCACGTTGGGCATCACCATGGCCACCCGGTCCCCGGCGGTGACCCCGCGCTGGGCGAGGACGGTGGCGAAGCGTGCGGCCGCGGCGTCGAGCGCCCCGTACGACACGATGATCTCGCCCTGCTTGATGGCGGGCAGGTTGGGATCGGTGGCGGCCCGGTCACTGACCCAGGTCGCGATGTTCGACGTCGCTGTCATGCACTGACTCTACGAGGACCGGACCGATCACGGGTCCCTCGGGCCGATCTGCACCCAACCCGGTCTGTCGGGCGGGCCGGCCCGTGGACGGGTCCGGCGACGCGTGGGGCCACGGTCGCGGCGGCGATAGAGTGGCGAGGGCCTCCGGCCCCCCCGTAACCGAGCGAAGTGGATGACCCATGTCTTTGTCCGACCTCAGCCGTGCCGAGCTCAGCGCCCTGCACGACCAGCAGACCGCGGCGTACGAGGAGCTGGTGGCCAAGGCGTTGAAGCTGGACCTGACCCGGGGCAAGCCGGCGCCGGCCCAGCTGAACCTGTCCAACGCGCTGCTGACCCTGCCCGGAGCTGGCAACTACACCGACGCCTCCGGGGTGGACTGCCGCAACTACGGCGGGCTGCAGGGTCTGACCGAGATCCGGGAGATCTTCGCCCCGCTGCTGAACGTGCCCGTCGCCCAGCTCGTGGCCGGTGACAACGCCAGCCTGGCGATCATGCACGACACCCTGGTCTTCTCCCTCCTTCAGGGCACCGTGGGCTCCACCGAGCCGTGGTTCGCCTCGGCGCTGCAGGACGGCCCGGTGAAGTTCATCTGCCCGGTGCCCGGCTACGACCGGCACTTCGCCCTGTGCGAGCAGTTCGGGATCGAGATGCTGCCGGTCCCCCTCGGGGACCAAGGACCCGACCTGGATGCGGTCCGCGAGCTGGTCGCCGACCCGGCCGTGAAGGGCATCTGGGTCGTCCCGACCTACGCCAACCCCAACGGCGCGGTGTACACCGAGGCGGTCACCCGCTCGCTGCTCGAGATGGAGACCGCGGCCCCGGACTTCCGGATCTTCTGGGACAACGCGTACGCCGTGCACCACCTGACCGACACCGAGACCCCCGCGCTGGACATCCTCGGGCTGGCCGACGCGGCCGGGAACCCGGACCGGGTGTTCTTGTTCGCCTCCACCTCCAAGATCACCTTCGCCGGCAGCGGGGTTTCGTTCTTCGCCTCCTCCGCGGCCAACGTGGCCTGGTACCTGGGCAACCTGGGCAAGCGGACCATCGGCCCGGACAAGATCAACCACCTCCGGCACGCGTTCTACCTGCAGAGCGCCGACGGCGTACGGGCGCTGATGCGTCGCCACCGGGACCTGATCGCGCCGAAGTTCGAGCAGGTCATCGCGATCCTGACCGACCGGCTGGGCGAGCTGGCCGCGGCCAGCTGGACCACGCCGGAAGGTGGCTACTTCATCAGCCTCGACGTCGCCGACGGGACCGCGACGCGGGTCGTGGCCCTGGCCAAGCAGGCCGGGATCGCCATGACCGGGGCCGGGGCGGCCTTCCCGTACGGGCGCGACCCGCGGGACCGCAACATCCGGATCGCCCCCACCTTCCCCTCGGCCGAGGACGTGGCCACCGCCATCGACGGTCTGTCGACCTGCGTGCTGCTCGCGGCCACCGAGCAGCTGCTCGCGGCCGCCTGACGGGTGGGACGGCCGGTCGCAGGAGTGCCGGTCGGGAGCGGGATCGGGTTCGACGGAGGCGAAAAACCTCAGTACACTCGACCCTTGGTGCTCGACACCACCGTTGCCGTACGCCGTCAGCTAGCACGGCGGGTAGGTTCGACACCGAAGGGCAATAGCTCAATTGGCAGAGCATCGGTCTCCAAAACCGAAGGTTGTGGGTTCAAGTCCCTCTTGCCCTGCAAGGCGCACCGAAGCACGTGAACAGCCGAAGCACGTGAACAGCACAGGAGGGTCGAAGCGTGGCAGACAAGGATGAGGTAGAGCCGACTGACGAGTCGCGCTCCGACCTGCCGTCCCGCGACGCTGGATCCGCTGGTACCGGGGACCCTGACGGCGTCGCGGCCGGCCACGAGGACGCCGAGTTGGTCGACGACCCGGACGGTCCCGACGTCGAGGACGACCGCTTCGACGAGATCGTCCGTGAGGGTGGTCTGGCGTCCGAGGCCAGCGACGAGCCGGACGTGGACGAGGCCGACGACCAGGCCCTGGAGCCCGCCGGTGTCGGCGCAGTGGCTGCGGGCAACGGTCGCGCCGCCCGCGAGCGGCGTCCGGCCAAGGCCGCGAAGGGCGTCCCCACCCCGTCCCGGGACAACCGGCCGGTAAAGGCGGAGCGTACGACCCCGGCCGGTTTCGTCCGGGAGTCGGTCGGCGAGCTCCGCAAGGTGGTCTACCCCACCGGTCAGCAGCTCATCAACTACTTCATCGTGGTGCTGGTCTTCGTGCTGTTCGTCATCGCGTACGTGAGCCTGCTCGACCTGGGCCTGGGTTGGGCCATCTTCAAAGTGTTCAGCTGACCCAGCCCCGCCGATGACCATCCACGAACCCAGCAACGGAGATACACGTGCCTGACACCTTTCCCGACGACGACCCGGCCCCCCAGGCGGAGTCGCTGGAAAGTCCTGCCGAGAGCCCGACGCCGGTGAGTGACTCACTGCCACGGACCTCGTCCGGCGACGACATCGCCGTCCAGGAACAGGACTTCAATATCGACTTCGGCACCGGGAGCTATCACTCCAGCGCCGACGACGACCTCTCCATCAACCTCGACTTCGGCCCGGGCAGCGTCCCGCCGGAGCCCGAGACCGACGACATCGACCTCAACTTCGGCGAGAAGGACGAGCCGGAGGAGGAGGACGACGACGAGGACGACGAGACCGACGACGTCGGCCAGGCGGCCCTGGAGGCGTTCTCCTCGGAGCTGCGGAGCAAGCCGGGCGACTGGTACGTCGTGCACACCTACTCCGGGATGGAGAACCGGGTGCTCCAGAACCTGGAGAACCGGGTGTCCTCGCTCAACATGGAGGACTTCATCTACGAGATCATCGTGCCGACCGAGGAGGTCACCGAGATTCGTAACGGCCAGCGCAAGCAGATCCGCCGCACCGTGCTCCCCGGCTACGTCCTGGTCCGGATGGACCTGACCGACGAGTCCTGGTCGACCGTCCGGCACACGCCGTCGGTCACCGGCTTCGTGGGCCACTCCAACTCGCCCGTGCCGCTCAGCTTCGACGAGGTCGAGAAGATGCTGGCTCCCGCCGTGCTCGCGGCCGCGACCGCCGGCACCGACAGCCCGAACCGCCGCAAGAAGAAGGTCGAAGTGGCCGACTTCGCGGTCGGGGACTCCGTGATGGTGGTGGACGGTCCGTTCGCCGGGGTCCACGCGACCATCACCGAGATCAACGTGAACAACCAGCGTCTGAAGGCGCTGGTGGAGATCCTGGGTCGCGAGACCCCGGTCGACCTGACCTTCCCGCAGATCCAGAAGGTCTAGTTTCTCCCGTCCACGCCGAACACCCACCCATCGGTCGCGCCTCCTGGCCCGGCCCGGACTGAGGCTGCGGGCCTCCGGCCCGCAGCACACGTAGAAGGACCACAGAAATGCCTCCCAAGAAGAAGGTCGCGGCGCTCGTCAAGGTTGCCTTGAACGCCGGCTCCGCCACGCCCGCCCCGCCGGTCGGTACCGCCCTCGGCCCGCACGGCGTCAACATCATGGAGTTCTGCAAGGCGTACAACGCCGCGACCGAGCCCATGCGTGGGAACGTCATCCCCGTCGAGATCACGATCTACGAGGACCGTTCGTTCACGTTCATCACCAAGACCCCGCCCGCCGCGGAGCTGATCAAGAAGGCCGCCGGCGTCGCCAAGGGCTCCGGCGTCCCGCACACCACCAAGGTCGGCAAGATCACCAAGGACCAGGTGCGCGAGATCGCCAACACGAAGCTCCCGGACCTCAACGCCAACGACGTCGAGGCCGCGATGAAGATCGTCGAGGGCACCGCACGTTCGATGGGGATCACGGTCTCCTGACCCGCCGCAGGCCGGGCCCCGGACCTGACAGCCTCGGCTGCCGACGGGACCTGACCCGTACGCGCCACGCACCCTTTCGCTCCAACGCGGGTGGCCGGGAGGCCGGGCGGACGCACCACCTCATACCCACCGTGGGAGAGCCCAGCGCGGCTCGCACCACACCTGGACAAACAAAGGACCAGACATGAAGCGCAGCAAGGCCTACAACGCGGCCGCCGACAAGGTCGACACCGACTCCCTCTACGCCCCCGACGAGGCGCTCGACCTTGCGAAGGCGGGTGCCGGTGCCAAGTTCGACGAGACGGTCGACGTCTCCATGCGTCTCGGGGTGGATCCCCGCAAGGCGGACCAGATGGTCCGCGGCACCGTGAACCTGCCCAACGGCACGGGCAAGACCGCCAAGGTCATCGTGTTCGCCACCGGTGACCGCGCCGCTGCGGCTGAGGCCGCCGGCGCCGACGAGGTCGGCTCCGACGAGCTGATCGCCAAGGTGATGGGCGGCTACCTGGACTTCGACGCCGTCGTCGCCACCCCGGACCTGATGGGCAAGGTCGGCCGCCTCGGCCGCGTGCTCGGCCCGCGTGGGCTGATGCCGAACCCGAAGACCGGCACCGTGACCGTCGATGTTGCCAAGGCCGTCACCGACATCAAGGGCGGCAAGATCGAGTTTCGGGTCGACCGGCACGCGAACCTGCACTTCATCATCGGCAAGGCGTCGTTCAGCCGCGAGCAGCTTTCGGAGAACTACTTCGCCGCGCTCGACGAGATCATGCGTCTCAAGCCCAGTGCCTCCAAGGGTCGGTACCTCCGCAAGATCACCCTCTCCACCACGATGGGCCCGGGTGTCCCGATCGACACCGGCAAGCTCAAGCCCGAGGCCGAGTAGGATCTCCGGTCACACCTCCTCCTCAGAGCCATCCACGGCGCGGGCCCTTCGGGGTTCCGCGCCGCAGGTGGTTCTGGTCGTTTCCGGACCCGGCTGAGCCCGGTCCCGAGCTCCGGCTGCGGGCGGAGAGGTTCCGGGGGTGACGGTGCGGATGGGGAGCGCGGCAGGGCGCTGGGTCCTGCTGGCCACCATCACCGGCTCCGGCCTGGCCATGCTGGACGGCACTGCGGTCAACGTCGCCCTGGCCAAGATCGGACGTGAGTTCGGGGCGGGCTTCACCGCACTGCAATGGGTGGTGAACGGCTACGCGCTGACGCTGGCCGCGCTCATCCTGCTGGGTGGGGTGCTGGGTGACCGGTGGGGGCGTCGTCGGGTGTTCCTGGTCGGGACGGTCTGGTTCGCCGTCGCCTCCGCGCTGTGTGCGCTGGCCCCCAACGAGCAGGTCCTGGTCGGCGCCCGGGCCCTCCAGGGGGTCGGCGGGGCTCTCCTCACCCCCGGCAGCCTGGCTCTCATCTCGGCCACCTTCGCGCCGCAGGACCGGGCCCGCGCGGTCGGGGCCTGGTCGGGTTTGGGGGGCATCGCCGGGGCGGCCGGCCCGTTCCTGGGCGGCTGGCTGGTCGAGCTCAGCTGGCGGCTCGTGTTCCTGGTCAATCTGCCCCTCGCGGCGATGGTTGTTCTCGTCACCCTGCGGCACGTGCCCGAGTCCCGGGACGAGGGGGCCCGGGCCGGCGGTCGCCGCCTCGACCTGCCCGGTGCGCTGGCCGTGGTCCTCACGCTGGGAAGCCTGACCTACGCGCTCACGGCGGCGGGGCGTACGGGGTGGAGCCTCTCGCTCGTCGCGGCCGCGGCCATCGGCATCCTCACCGGGGTGGTGTTCGTCGGCCTGGAGCGCCGAACCGCGAACCCGCTGGTCCGGCTCGAGATGTTCCGCAACCGGATCTTCGCCGCGACCAACGTTGCGACGCTGGTCGTGTACGCCGCCTTGTCCACCTTCTTCTTCCTGCTCGTCCTGCAGCTGCAGGTCGTCGGCGGCTGGAGCCCGCTGGCGGCGGGCACGTCGCTGCTGCCGGTGACGCTGTGTCTGCTGCTCCTGTCCGCCCGGACCGGCGCGCTCGCCCAGCGGGTCGGCCCCCGGCCCCTGATGACGGTGGGCTCGATCCTCGGGGCGGGCGGGTTCCTGCTCGCGCTCCGGGTGGGCCCGGGTGCCCGCTACCTTCCCGACGTGCTGCCGGCGGTCCTGCTCCTGGGCCTCGGCCTGGGCTGCGTGGTCGCCCCGCTGACCGCGGCCGTGCTGGCGGCCGCTCCCGACCACCTGGCGGGTGCCGCGTCGGGCATCAACAACGCCACGGCCCGGTCGGCCGGCCTGCTGGCCGTCGCCGTCGTCCCTGCGGTCGCCGGTCTCAGCCGGGCGGCCTCCGACGACGCCGTCGCCCTCAACCACGGTTTCGCGGTCGCGATGGTGGTGGGCTCAGGACTGATGCTTCTCGGCGCGGCCGTGTCCTGGTTCGGCCTGGGTCGGGCGGGCAGCCAGCCCCTCAGCCGGCTCGACCCGGGGCCCTAGGCGCAAGCCGGTACCGCCCCCGTTCCGACGACCCGATCTCCCTCGACCCCACTTCTTGCAGCCGCATGTGTTCGACTGCTGCTCGCCGCTCCTCGGCCCACGGAGGGATGGCTCAGGAATCGGAACGACCCCCGCACGCAGGTCCTGGCCAGGCGGACGGGGGAGGCGGGGGAGTGTCCCCGGTCAGGCTGGCGATCCCGCCGCGGCCAGCGCGTCCCCGGTCAGCCGGTAGACGGTCCACCCGTCCATGGCCACGGCCCCCATCGTGCGGTAGAAGTCCACCGCCGGGGTGTTCCAGTCCAGCACCGACCACTCGACCCGGGCCAGGCCCCGGTTGACCGCGAGCTCGGCCAGGGCGGCCAGCAGCGCCCGACCCAGACCGGTCCCGCGGTGCCCGGGCTCGACGTAGAGGTCCTCGAGGTAGATCCCGTGCACCCCTTCCCAGGTCGAGAAGCTGAAGAAGTAGAGAGCGAACCCGACCACCCGGCCCTGCACCTCGGCGACCAGCGCGTACGCCGCGGGCTGGTCCCCGAAGAGGGCGACCCGGAGGTCGGCGGGGGTGGCCCGGACGGCGTCCGGCTCGCGTTCGTAGACGGCGAGCTCGACGATCAGGGCGTGGATCTGGTCCACGTCGTCGACGCGGGCGGCGCGCAGGACGGGATGCATCGGGCCAGCAGATCACATCGGCCCGGCGAACCACACCGGGGCCCGAACGCCGACATCCGCGGCGTCACCGGGCTGTAGCCGGGACGCCGCGGACGGGGCGGGGAGAGCGGGGGAGATCCTTCAGGGGGCGACGCTCAGTAGCGTCGGGCCCCCTGGAAGGGCATGTACTTCATCTTGATGTAGGCCACCGGCTTGCCGGGTCGCGACGCGTGGATGACGTTGCCGTTGCCGGCGTAGATGGCCACGTGGCTGATGCCGGAATAGAAAAAGACCAGGTCGCCCTTCTTGAGGCTGCTCTTGGAGATCTTCTTGCCGCGGTTGAACTGCAAGCGCGTCTGGTGGGGCAGCGAGACCCCGGCGACCTGCCAGGCCTTCATGGTGAGGCCGGAGCAGTCCCACGAGCTGGGGCCCGCGGAGCCGTAGCGGTACGGCTCCCCGAGCTGCTTCTTGGCGAAGGCCAGCGCCTTGTCGCCCTTGCTCGAGGACGTGGACGCCTTCTTGACGACGGTCTTCGTCACGGCCTTCTTGGCCGGGGCGCTGACCAGGCCCCGCTGCAGGTGGCGCCACAGCGTCGCGTTCGCGGTGCCGGTCCGGGACAGGTGCTCGTCGCCCTGGACCGCCATGACCGCCTTGACGGTGGAGGCGTCGTAGACCCCACCCACCGAGACCGAGTAGCCGGCGGAGCGGATCGAGACCTGGAGGCGGCTGACGTCGGCCCCCCGTGCTCCGCTGCGCAGTGAGGGCTGGCTGCCGCGGGACAGCAGGGCGCTCCACGGCCGCTTCCCGGCGAGCGACAGGCGCTGCAGGCCCACCGAGGCACGGAAGGCGCCGATCTGGCGGGCGTCGTTGGCCGAGATCGAGCCGTTGACGGAGGTGGGGTAGCCAGCCTTGCGGAGCAGGCACTCCATCGCCTTCGCCTGGGACCCCTTGGATCCCTGCTTGACGGTCGGATAGCTGCTGAACGAGGTCTGGCAGGTGCTGCTTGCGGCGGCGGCAGGCAGCTCGGCGGTGACGGTGGCCGAGAGGGCCAGTGCGGCCACGGCTCCCGTAGCGGCTGCTCGCTTGAAGAAACTTCCCATGCGGTGGCTCTCCCTTGAGTTCTGCGGTGGCTTCTTGGCCCGACACCGGTTGTCGGGCAGTCGGGCTGCGCGTACGTTATCAAGCCGAGACCTTCTCGCCAAACTCTCAGGCTCAGAGACCTGCTCGTAATCAAGTCGACACGCCGCCCGGGAAGAAGGAACCTGGCTCAACCTCGTCGTGACCTCTGCCTCTGGAGCCCGGCACGCGACGCTCGAGGACGAGCCCGTGATTTGGCCCCAGGGTTGGGTTCTGCGTACTGTGGTCTCTGCCGAAGACCGCTGGTTGGTCGAGCCTCACCGCTCGTCCCGAAGATCCGTACGGATGCCCGCGCAGGTGAACGAATGACGAGTTCGGGTCTGCCCGAGCCTCCGCCCTTTGTCGCCTGTGTGCGCAGAGGGCTTTTTTTGTTGCCCGCCCGCCCGGACCCAGCCCTTCGGAAGTGCTACAGACGTAGCGCGTGACGAAGTGGAGGAGACTATGGCGAGGCCGGACAAGGCTGCCGATGTCGCTGAGCTGAAGGAGAAGTTCTCCAGCTCTGCAGGTGTCGTGCTCACCGAGTACCGCGGACTCACCGTGAAGGCGCTCAAAGAGCTGCGCCGCAATCTCGGTGACGACGCCACCTACGCCGTGTCGAAGAACACGCTGACCACGATCGCCGCCCGTGAAGCGGGCGTTGACGGCCTCGAGGAACACCTCGTCGGCCCGACCGCGATCGCCTTCATCGACGGAGACCCAGTCACCGTCGCCAAGGGCCTGCGTGACTTTGCACGGACCAACCCGCTTCTGGTGATCAAGGGCGGGGTCCTGGACGGCAAGTTCCTGGACTCCGACGAGGTGCGCAAGCTGGCCGACCTGGAGTCCCGCGAGGTTCTCCTCGCCAAGGTCGCCGGCGGCATGCAGGGTGTCCTGCAGCAGGCTAACTACCTCGTCTCCGCCCCGCTCTCGCAGGCGGCCCGTTTGCTGGCCGCCCTGGAGCAGGCGGCCGGGGAGAACCCGTCACTGATCGCAGGCGCCGGTGCGCCCGCGGAGAGCGCGGAGACGCCGGATCAGCAGGAGCCGACCACCGGGTCGCCGGCCGCCGAGGCGACCGACGACTCAGCCACCGCAGCAGCCGCTGCACCCGAGGCAGCACCCGCTGCGGACGAAAACTAGGAAGGACGCCACCATGGCCAAGCTCAGCACCGCCGAGCTCCTTGACGCTTTCAAGGAACTGACCCTCATCGAGCTCAGCGAGTTCGTGAAGGAATTCGAGACCACGTTCAACGTGACCGCTGCCGCCCCCGTGGCTGCCGCGGCCCCCGCCGCCGGTGGCGGCGGCGCTGCCGCCGAGGAGGAGGAGGCAGTCGACGAGGTCGACGTCATCCTCGAGGCCGCCGGCGACAAGAAGATCCAGGTCATCAAGGAGGTGCGTACCCTCACCAGCCTTGGTCTCAAGGAGGCCAAAGACCTGGTCGAGGCGGCCCCTAAGGCCGTCCTGGAGAAGGTCAACAAGGAGACCGCCGACAAGGCCAAGGCTTCCCTCGAGGCCGCTGGCGCCACCGTCTCCTACAAGTGAGCTGAGGGCCGGGTCCGCCCGTGGGTTGACCCGGCCACCAGAGCATCTCGACACGCTGCCCCGACCCTTTCTGGGTCGGGGCAGCGCCCGTTTCGGGGGGGTCCTCCACAGCGCGGCTCGCCGCTGTGACCAGGGGGGACGGGGCCGGGATGTGGTTGCTTGACACAGGCCCGACGAACTTCGGTGTGAGTCCTTGTCAGGACGCTCCGAACGAGTATGATCTCTCCCGAGCGGGACAGTTGGTTTGTCCCCTCTGGTTCTGGCTGCGCGCGTGAGGTTGACCGCGTCGCGCCGGAGGTCTATATTGGGTGTTTGCCCTCGCTATCTGTCGACCCGTTTCAATTTGACTCGGGCCGTTCAGCATGCGCAGACGTATCGCACTAGTCACCCGCGAGCCCTCGGAAGGACCCTACTGTTGGCCGCCTCGCGCACCGCCTCGAAGAACAGCAAAGTCGTATCACCTACCGGTCGTATCTCGTTCGCCAAGATCGCCGAACCGATGGAAGTCCCTGACCTGCTGGACCTGCAGATCGATTCGTTCGACTGGCTCGTCGGAAACGAGGCTTGGCGCACGCGCGTCGACGTCGCGTTGGGCGAGGGTCGGACTGATATCAACACCAAGTCCGGACTGGAGGAGATCTTTGAGGAGATCTCGCCGATCGAGGACTTCTCGGGCACCATGTCGCTGTCGTTCCGCGACCACCGCTTCGAGCCGCCCAAGAACACGGTCGACGAGTGCAAGGAGCGCGACGTCACGTACGCCGCGCCGTTGTTCGTCACGGCCGAGTTCATGAACAACGAGACGGGCGAGATCAAGAGCCAGACCGTCTTCATGGGCGACTTCCCGCTGATGACCGACAAGGGCACCTTCGTGATCAACGGCACCGAGCGTGTCGTGGTCTCCCAGCTGGTGCGCTCGCCCGGTGTCTACTTCGAGCAGACCACCGACAAGACCTCGGACAAGGACATCTTCACCTGCAAGATGATCCCCTCCCGCGGTGCGTGGCTGGAGTTCGAGATCGACAAGCGCGACATGGTCGGTGTCCGTCTGGACCGCAAGCGTAAGCAGAACGTCACCGTGCTGCTGAAGGCGCTGGGCTGGACCGACGCTCAGATCCTGGAGGAGTTCGGCGAGTACGAGTCGATGCGGCTCACGCTGGAGAAGGACCACACCTCCACGACCGACGAGGCGCTGCTCGACATCTACCGCAAGCTGCGCCCGGGCGAGCCGCCCACGCGGGAGGCGGCCCAGGCGCTGTTGGAGAACTACTACTTCAACCCCAAGCGCTACGACCTGGCCAAGGTGGGCAGGTACAAGCTCGACAAGAAGCTCGGCCTCGACGCGGCGTTCGACCAGCAGGTGCTCACCGTCGAGGACATCGTCGCGACGATCCGCTACCTGGTGGCCCTGCACGACGGTCGGGCCGAGCTCGACTCGGCCCGCGGTCGGCTGGTCGTCGAAGAGGACGACATCGACCACTTCGGCAACCGCCGCCTGCGCACGGTCGGCGAGCTGATCCAGAACCAGCTCCGCACCGGGCTCGCGCGGATGGAGCGCGTCGTCCGCGAGCGGATGACGACCCAGGACGTCGAGGCGATCACGCCCCAGACGCTGATCAACATCCGGCCCGTCGTGGCAGCGTTGAAGGAGTTCTTCGGGACCTCCCAGCTGAGTCAGTTCATGGACCAGATCAACCCATTGGCGGGCCTGACCCACAAGCGGCGCCTGTCCGCGCTCGGCCCCGGTGGGCTGAGCCGTGAGCGGGCCGGCATGG
>JBBQAB010000323.1:0-3025 GCA_038198385.1 Propionibacteriales bacterium | reverse complement strand
CGGGTCGAGCCGGTTGGCGATCACGTCCTGCGGCTCACATAGCCCCGGCTCGGAGATGACCGCGGCCACGGAGCGGGCCAGCGGCGGACGCTCCGGCAGCGAGGGGGCCTCGGTCGGCTCTTCGCCCTCGGTGGGCAGCCGCACCCAGAGCAGGACACCGTCGTCGAGCGCCTTGTACGGGCTCCAGGTCTTGTCCCCGTCCTCGGTGAAGGCCAGCCCGTGCCAGCGGCAGTACATCGTGCCCTCCACCACCGGGCACTTGTCCATCAGGGCACCCAGGTGCGGGCAGGCCCCCGGACCGGCGACCAGTTCCCCGGCAGCGTTGCGCCAGAAGACGACCTCGCGACCGGCGATGGTGCGGGTGACGGACTCGGTTCCGCCGACGTCGCCGCTCGCCCCGGACACGAACCAGCCGCCGGAGTTCTGCGTCTGGGACAGGGCGAGAGCACTGGCGATCCGGGCCGGGCGGGCGTGCCGCCAGGTCGGGACCATCCGGTCCTCGCGCGGCTGCGGGACCCGCGAGATGGGAATCCGCGACCGCCAGTCGGTGGCCGGGACGGGTAGTGCGCTAGGACGCGTGCGCAGTGACATGCTTCCTCCTGATACGTGGGGGGCCCAGGACCATGATGCGCGCGGCCGTCACGGCCTTGCGCCAGGTGGGGACCCGGGCTCGGGAGGAGAAGACGTCGTAGTCCGCTGCCTCGATCCGGTCCAGAATCTGGGCGTACAGCACCCGGGCCGCCCCGACGCAGCGGGCGGAGCGGGGCGGGAGCAGGGCGATACCGGTGTCGGCGAACGCATAGAGCGTGCGGTTGCGCTCGATCTCGAAGGCGAGGAACCGCCGGAACTCGGGCGTGACCCGGCGGGCCGGGAGGTCCACCCCGAAGCGACGGAGGTCCTCCTGGGGCACGTAGGCGCGACCGCGGTCGAGGTCCTCGTCGATGTCGCGCAGGAAGTTCGTCAGCTGGAAGGCCAGGCCGAGGGCCCGGGCCGGCTCAACCGCCAGCGGGCTGGAGGGCTGGAGCACCGGCAGCATCATCTCTCCGATGACCGCGGCCGAGCCCTCCATGTAGCCGCACAGGTCATCCCAGGTCTCGTAGCTGCTCCTGGTCAGGTCCATGGCCATCGCCGCGAAGAAGCGGTCGAAGCACTCGAGCTCGATCCCGCAGCTGACCACGGTGTGCACGACGGCCGCGATGACGGGGTCGTCGCTGTCGCGCTCGACCAGCGCGGCGCGGAACGTGTCGGCGAACGCCTCCAGCCGCCTCCGGGTCTCGACCACGTCGCCGGCCTCGATGGTGCGCGGGTCGTCGACGATGTCGTCCGCCAGCCGGCACAGGGCGTAGACGGCGTACACGTGATGGCGTCGCTCCCGGGGGAGCAGGGCCGCACCCCAGAAGTAGGTGGTGCCGTAGTCCCAGGTGAGCCGCCGGCAGCGGCGGTAGCCCTCGGCCAGCCGTGCCTCGGCGGGCAGCCGTGCGCCCTCGGCGCTGCGGCGGCTGAGTCGCGAGCCGACCGGGCTCACCGGGTCGGGCCGGGGAGGTAGTCGTTCACGCGGGCCGCCGCGAGCTTGCCGGAAATGAGGACCATCGGGACCCCGACGCCGGGCACGGTGTTGGAGCCGGCGAAGAACACCCCGGGGACCCGCTTCTCCACGTTGGCCGGTCGGAACGGCCCGGTCTGGGGGAAGGTGTGGGCCAGGGCGAACGGTGTCCCGGCCGCCATGCCCTGGTCCTGCCAGTCCTGGGGGGTGACCAGGTCCTCGGTGACGACCTCGGCGGGGTAGCCGTTGTCGACCAGGAACCGGTGCAGACGGTCCCGCATCCGCGGAGCCTCGCTCCTCCAGTCGACCTTGCCGACGGCGAGGTTGGGTGCGGGCTCCAGCACGTAGACCGTCGAGCAGCCCTCCGGGGCCATGCTCGGGTCGTCGATGGTGGGGATGGTGACCAGCCGCGACGGGTCGGGCATCAGCTCGCCGGTGTGCAGCAGGGCGTCGAACGCCTCGCCCCACTGGGCACCGAAGTGGATGTTGTGGTGGGCGACGGGTGCCTCCGGCAATCCGCGGACGCCGGCGTGCCAGACCACGGCCGAGGGGGAGTACTGGGCCTTGGCCAGGGACTTCGGCGGAGCCAGGTCGGGCAGCAGCTTCTCGTACGCCACCGGCAGGTCGACGGTGCAGACCACCGCGTCGGCACTGAGCCGCTCGCCGGAGGCGAGCTGGATGCCGGCCGCGCGGCCGTGGGTGGAGCGGAGGATCTCGGTCACCGTCTCGCCGTAGCGGAAGGTCGCCCCGGCCTTCTCCGCCGCCGCGGCCAGCGCGGTGGGCACCGCGTGCATGCCGCCGCTGTCGGGGAACCAGACGCCGTTGATGCTGTCCATGTAGGTGATCACGGCGTACAGGGCCAGCGCCTCGTCGGGGGCGAGACCGGCGTACATCGCCTGGAAGCTGAACAGCCGGTGCAGCCGTGGGTCACGGAAGCGCTTGCGGACCTGCGCGCCCAGTCGACCGAAGGCTCCCAGGCGCAGCAGCTGGGCGGCCGCTTTCGGGTTGGCCAGCAGCCCCAGGGGGGAGTTGAAGTTGCGGTCGATGAAGTGCGGCATCTCGATCAGGTAGAGGGTGCGCAGCCAATCGACGAAGCCGTCGAACGCGGCCGCGTCCACGCTGCCACAGGTGCGGTCGATCTCGGCCCGCATCGCCTCGTGGCCGAAGCGCACGAAGATGGTGCTGCCGTCGTCGAAGCAGGCCCGGTACGCCGGGTCGAGCCGGTGCATCGGGACGGAGGTCTCCAGCTCCGCCCCAACGGCCCGCAGCGGGTCGGCGATGAGGTCGGGCATGGTCAGCACCGACGGGCCGGTGTCGAAGGTGAAGCCGTCCAGCTCGAGCAGGCCGGACCGGCCGCCGGGCACCCGCTCGCGGTCGACCACGGTCACCTGGTGGCCCTGACCGGTCAGGTGACAGGCGGCGGAGAGACCGGCCAGACCGGCGCCGACGACGATGACGTTGCTCACAGCGCCACCCGGTTCG
>JBBQAB010000322.1:0-7613 GCA_038198385.1 Propionibacteriales bacterium | reverse complement strand
GGGCGGATGCGCGAGGCCCTCCGACCAGGGCGTTCCCGGCACGTACGGGGCCGTCGGGTCGAGCTCGGCCAGCACCCGGGGCAGGAGATCGAAGTAGTAGCCGGCACCCCAGGGTCGACCCTGCAGGACCGTTTGCCAGCCCCAGTCGTGCCAGCCCCAGAGGCATTCGTTGCCCCCGCTCCAGATCACCACGGACGGGTGCCCGGCCAGCCGGCCCACCACCTCGCGTACCTCGGCCTCGACCTCGTTGGCGAAGGTCTGGGTCTCGGGGTAGGCCGCGGCGCTGAACATGAAGTCCTGCCAGACCAGGACGCCCAGCTCGTCGCAGATGTCGTAGAAGACCTCCGACTCGTACGTCGCGCCACCCCAGACCCGCAGCAGGTTGGCGTGGGTACCGACGGCCTGGTCGACCCGTCGTCGGTACCGTTCGGGCGTGACCTGGGCGGGGAAAGGGTCGTCACAGATCCAGTCGAAGCCGCGGATCCGGACCTGGCGACCGTTGACGTGCAGCGCCCAGCGGCGGCCGACAGCGTCGGGCTCCTCCACCACCTCGACGCGACGCAGGCCCACGAGCTGCCGGTGCCCGTCGACCACCCGGGTGCCCTCCCGCAGCTGTACGGCCAAGGGGTAGCGGTACGGCTCCCCAAGACCGATCGGCCACCATAGGCGCGGCTGCTCGACGGCAACGACGGCCAAGGCCCGCCCGTCGACCACCGGTGCGGTCACCGTGGTGTCGCCGAGGCGGACGTCGACCTCGTACGCGCCGGGCCGCTCGGTCTCGACGTCGACGTGAACCTCGACGCGGGCGGTGTCACGCTCGGCCACGTGCACCAGCGGCCGGACACTCCCGATCCGCGCGTCCGACCACGACTCCAGGACTACCGGCCGCCAGATCCCGGCCGTGGTCAGCGGCGGGAGCCAATCCGTGCCGAAGTTCGCGCCCATCTTGCGGACATATCCCTGCGGACCCGGCGCCGGAGACGGCAGCTCGCCGACTTCCGCCCGTACCGCGTCGACCAGGTCGTAGACATTGCTGAAGGTGACCTCAAGGTGGTTGCGGCCCACCCGGAGCAGCTCCGAGGCGGAGAACCGGTAGGACCGATGCATGTTCTGGGTGCGGCCCAGCAGCTCACCGTTGAGTCGAACGGCGGCCACGGTGTCGAGACCGCCGAAGACCAGGTCGACCCGACGGTCGCTCGCGCCCACCCAGCTGAACTCGGTGGCATAGCGCCAGACCGAGCGGCCGACCCACTGCTGCTCCTCAGCGGCCAGGCCGACGTCGGGGTCAGCCAGGCGTCCGGCGGCGATCAAATCGGTGTGCACGCAGCCCGGGACCGACGCCGGGACCATCAGCCCCGCCGACCCGGGAGGTGCGCCCGGCCCGGGATGATCCAGCCAGAGCGACCAGCCTTCGTGCAGGGTTGGGCTACGCTCGCTCTCGGCGTTCACTCGCCCAGCTCCAGAAGGAGCTCGTCGGCGTTCGCGGTCACTCGTACGCCGAGGCGGTCGGTCGTCAGCCGGCCACCGCTCACCGCCGCCAGCTCGCTGACCCCGTTGAGCACGACCGACCAGGGTCGAGCCTCCCCGTCCGTCCGGGTGACCTGGAGGTGGTC
This sequence comes from Propionibacteriales bacterium, assembly GCA_038198385.1. Lineage (GTDB taxonomy): Bacteria > Actinomycetota > Actinomycetes > Propionibacteriales > Propionibacteriaceae > Microlunatus. The sequence continues at coordinate 6,000 of JBBQAB010000322.1, read as the reverse complement.
CCCCGTCCGCTCGGTAAGGAACTGAGCCGCGGCCGAGCCGTCCAGTGCAGGCACGATCGTCATCACCTTCATCCCGTCGATCGGTCCGGTGATCAGCAGGGTGACGCCGTCAGCGAAGTTGTAGTCAGGCCGGTCGTCGCGGACGCCCAACGGGATCACCGATCCCGGGCGCACCAGCATCGGCAGGGAGTCGGGCGGGTGCACCTCACGATGCCAGGCTGGTCCACGCCTCACAGCTCCGCTGAGCAGATCGATCCACTCCCCGGCGGGCACGTAGAACTCCACCTGCCCGTCGTCGCGGAGCACCGGGGCTACGAGCAGGTCCGGACCGAGCATGTATTGCCGGTCGAGGTGATGAACAGCTGCGTCATCGGGGAACTCCAGCAGCATCGCCCGCAGTACAGGGGTGCCCTGCTGGTGCGCTGCGACCGCCGCCGCGTACAGGTAGGGCATCAGCCGTAGCTTCAGTCGAGTGAAGTCCCGGGCGATCCGCACCGCCTCCTCGTCGAACACCCAGGGCACCCGGTAGGAGCTGCTGCCGTGCAGCCGGCTGTGGCTGGAGAGCAACCCGAAAGCGAGCCAGCGTTTGAACACCAGTGCGTCCGGCGTGCCTTCGAAGCCACCGATGTCGTGGCTCCAGAATCCGAAGCCGGACAGCCCGAGGGAGATGCCGCCGCGCAGCGTCTCGGCCATCGAGGCGAAGGAGGAGGTGCTGTCCCCGCCCCAGTGGACGGGGAACTGCTGGCCGCCGGCGGTGGCGGACCGGGCGAAGACCAGAGCGTCCCCGCGACCCCGGTGCTCTTCCAACACCTTGAACACGCATTCGTTGTAGAGGTAGGCATAGTAGTTGTGCATCCGCTCCGGGTCGGACCCGTCGGCGTAGACCACGTCGGTGGGGATCCGTTCACCGAAGTCGGTCTTGAAGGCGTCCACACCCTGCTCGAGCAGCCGCCGCAGGTGCCCCGCGAACCAGGCCGACGCCTCCGGGTTGGTGAAGTCGACCACGGCCATGCCCGGCTGCCAGTGGTCGGATTGCCACACCGAACCGTCGCGGCGGCGCAGTAGGTAGCCGGCAGCCGTTCCCTCGGTGAAGAGCGGGGACGCTTGGCCGATGTAGGGGTTGATCCAGACGCATACCTTGAGCCCGCGCTCGTGCAGCCGGGCGAGCATCTCCTCGGGATCAGGGAAGACATCAGGGTTCCAGGTGAAGTCGCACCACTGGTAGTCGGTCATCCAGTAGCAGTCGAAGTGGAAGACCGACAGCGGGATCTGTTCGGCCGCCATCCGCTCGACGAAGGAGGTCACGGTCGCCTCGTCGTAGTCGGTGAGGAACGACGTGGAGAGCCAGAGTCCGAACGACCATGCCGGGGGCAGGGCGGGCCGGCCGGTCAGCGCGGTGTAGCGACGCAAAATCTCCTTGGGTGTCGGCCCGTAGATGACCAGGTACTGCAGGCGCTGGCCGGGTACGGAGAACTGGACCTGGGCGACCGACTCCGAGCCCACCTCGAGTGACACCGCGCCCGGGTGGTCGATGAACACGCCGTACCCGGCGTTGGTCAGATAGAAGGGCACGTTCTTGTACGCCTGCTCGCTGCTCGTGCCGCCGTCGGCCTGCCACAGGTCGACCGTCTGACCGTTGCGCACCACGGGGGTGAAGCGCTCGCCGAGCCCGTAGACGAGCTCTCCGACACCCAGCGACAGCCGGGCTATCTGGTACTCGCCGTCGGCGGTCTCGGCGCGGCCGAGGCTGTGCTGGTCCCCGACGGTGAGCAGTCGCCCCTGGGGGTCCCGGAACTCGAGTCGCCACCCGTCGCCGGTGGCCACGGTGACGCTGAGTCCGCCGCTGGTCAGGGTCGTACCGGTCGCGTCCTCCACGACGGTGGACGACACGTCCGGTGCCGCGGCCAGCCGAAACGCCGGGCCGGGGTCAGGGTCACCCGCATAGTGGGTGGAGCGGACCCTGACGACGTCGGGCATCGGCGAGCTGACCTCGACGTCGAAGACGGCGGCGTTCAGCGTATCGCCGCGCTGCACCTCCCGGCGCACCGGCGCATGCAGGTGCAAACGACCGTCCGCGGCGCGGACGTGCTGGGCCTGGGCCGCCCATTCCAACCGGACACCAGGGCGAGTCAGCCAGAACCCGTCGGTGAATTTCACCGCGAGCCGGTGCCCGCAGCCGCCACCAGGGCCACCAGCTGATTGGCGCTGCGCAGCACCAACGGCCCCGTCAGCTCCTCGGGGGTCAGCGTCGCCGTTGTGTTGACCGTGAAGCTGGCGCTCTCCCCGGGCAGCAGGGTGACCAGCATCTCGTCCACCTCGGCGTCAGGGGCGAGCCGATCGGCCAGTACGGCCAGATCGCGAACCAGCGTGCCGGCCGTGACCTCGACCCGGTATCCACCGGGGACCGTCGAGACCCAGGTACGCAGCTCGGCCTCGGGCAGCTCGGCGTCTCGGTCCTCGGCGAACGGCCACCAGGCCCGCCGGCCACCCGCCTCGGCCAGCAGCAGCTCCCGGTTGACGTCGTCAGCCTCCGCGAGCTCCGCGGGGAGCCGGATGGCGGTCACCGCCCGCGGTGCCAGATCCAGGGCGAACTCGGACGAGGCCAGCACAGTCCCGTCGAAGCTGCGCCGGGTGACGGTTGCACTGGCGCTCCAGGCGTCCCCGCTGTCATTGACGGCGACGAGGGCGAGACTGCCGTCGCGGGGCTGAATCGTCAGGAGCTGGTCAGCGAACGACTGCCGGAGGGCATACCACAAGGGTTTGCGCCTCCCGTCCCCGTCGACCGCTGCCCACGAGGTGACCGGCCAGCAGTCGTTGAGCTGCCACACCACCGCGCCCCGGCACAGCGGGCTCAAGGACCGGAGGTGGTCGAGTCCGTACCGGATGGCCCGGGCCTGGTTCAGTGAGGTCGCCCAATGCCAGTCCTCAAACGTGGCCGGTTCCGGGAGGTGCCGCTCCAGACCGCGGGCGAGCTTGCCGTTGCCGTCCTCGGCCTTCTGGTGGTGCAGCACCCCCGGGGAGTCGGAGGCCAAGGGCCGGTCGTGGATCGCCCGGACGAGAGTGGCCCAGGTCGGCGGACCCTGCCACCCGAACTCCGAGACGAAGCGGGGTCGAACCTCGTGGTAGCTGGTGTAGTCCAACCGGTTCCATGCTTCCCACAGGTGCATGGTGCCGTGGGCAGGGTCGTTGGGCGGCAGCTCTGGCGACATCGAGTACGGGCAGCCGGGACTGTACGGGCGCGTCGGGTCGAGCTCGGCCAGCAGGCCGGGCAGCACCTCGGTGTAGTAGCCCCAGCCCCAGGTCCACCCGTCCAGCTCAGACCGCCAGCCCCACTCATCGAAGCCCCAGATGTTTTCGTTGTTGCCGTTCCACAACGCGAGGCTGGGGTGGGCGGACAGCCGAGTGATGGCCTCGCGGGCCTCGGCGATGACCTCCGAGCGCAGCGGCTCTTCCTCTGCGTACGCAGCGCAGGCGAACAGGAAGTCCTGCCAGACAAGCAACCCGAGCTCATCGCAGACGTTGTAAAAGTCCTCGCTCTCGTAGAGGCCGCCACCCCACACCCTTACCAGGTTCACGCCGGCGTCATAGGCCTGGGTCAGCCGGGCGGCGTAGCGCTCCGGGGTGAGCCGCGAGGGAAAGCAGTCGTCGGGGATCCAGTTCACCCCGCGGGCGAACACCGGCTGACCGTTCACCGCGATGCTGAACGGGGTTCCGTCCACATCCGGCGTCGTGTCCAGCGTGACGGTTCGGAACCCCACCCGACCGTTCCACTCGTCGAGCCGGATCCCGTCGGATGACAACCAGACCGCGACGGGGTAGAGCGGCTGGTCGCCGTAGCCACGTGGCCACCACAGGTCGGCGTCCTCGATGACGGTCTCCAGCGTGACCCGGTCGGAGCCCGCCGGTACGGCGACCTCGGTGCTGGCTCCGGCGATCTGGACGGTGACGGTGATCGGCCGCTCGTTTCCAGGTGCACGTTGCACCTCAACGTGGGTATGCAGCAACCCGGTGGACCCCTCGACATCGACCAGCGGACGCACACTGGCGATTCGGGCGACGGCCCAGGTCTGGAGCGACAGCGGTCGCCAGATGCCGGCGGTCACCAGCTCCGGACCCCAGTCCCAGCCGAAGTTGCACGCCATCTTACGGATCGCGTTGAACGGGAAGCTGCTGATGTAGGGCCGCGGGCCCAGACCCTCGCTGGCCCCGGACGCGGCTGGCACGGGGGCCGCGAAGGTCACCGCCAGCTCGTTGGAGCCCTCTCGCAGCAAGCCGGAGACCGGGAACCGGTAGCTGCGGTGCATGTTCTCGGTCTGTGCGACGACCTCTCCGTTGAGCTCGACGGTAGCCACCGTGTCCAGTCCGAGGGCGACCAGGTCGACGTTGGTTGCGTCGTCGGCCGCCCACTCGACGCTGGTCTCATAGCGCCAGTCGACGGAGCCGATCCAGGCTACGTCGTCCTCGTTGGTGTCCAGATACGGATCGGGGATCAGCCCGGCGGCCAACAGGTCGGTGTGGATGCAGCCGGGGACGGTCGCCGGGATACGGAGGTTGGCGGCGACGGGTGGCACCTCGCCACCGACGGCGCGGACGGTCCAACCCTGATCCAGGGTGCGGTTCATGAAATATTCCTCAGCTGACGTGGGAGGCGGTCGAGAGCGGTCACTTGACCGCGCCGGAGGTGAAGCCGTTGTAGATGAAGCGCTGTAGCACCAAGAAGATGATCAAGGTCGGGAGCATCACCAGCATCGTGCCGGCCGCGATGTCCTCCCAGTGCGCACCGAACGGGCCCTTGAAGCGGAACAGCGCGGTCGACATCGTGCCCAGGTTGTCCGAGGGCATGTAGAGAAAAGGGATGTAGAAGTCGTTGTAGGTGGTGATGCCTTTGATGATCACCACTGTGGCGATCGCCGGCTTCAGGTTGGGCAGGATGATCGTGCGGTAGATCGTGAAGGTGTTGGCTCCGTCGATCCGGGCCGCCTCGTCCAGGGCGATCGGGATGCCGCGGATGAACTGGATGAAGATGTAGATGGCCACGATGTCGGTGCCCATGTAGAGCAGGATCGCCGACCACCGCGTGTCGAACAGGCCGAAGAAGTTGATCACCTGGAAGGTGGCGACCTGGGTGGTGATGGCCGGGACGAGCGTGGCTAGCAGGAACAGCGCCAACACGACCTTCTTGAAGCGGAAGTCGAAGCGGTCGATCGCGTACGCGGTCATCGACCCGATGATCACGGTGCCGACGATGGAGATCACCAGGATGATCGCGGTGTTGAGCAGGGCGGAGAGCAGCTGCCCGTCGACCAGGGCCGTCTTGTAGTTGGAGAAATTGAACCAGTTGCCCGGCGGGGTGAACGCGCTCCCGGTCCCGTCGGCCTCCGCCTCGGTCTTCAGCGAGGTCAGCACGATCGCAACCAGCGGAAGCAGGACGGCGATGCTGACCACGACCAGGCTCGCGTACTTCAGCACCGCGCCCAGGCGGGCCTGGGTGGTGTGGCGTGAGTCGCGAGCCGTGGTGCGGTCGGGTGGGCGCCGGTCGGACGCCGGTTGGCCGGTGGTCGGTCGGGTGGCTGCGGTGCTCATACCAGGTCGACCTTCTCGTCGGGCACGAGCGCTCGCTGCAGCCAGGTGACCAGCAGCACGATGACCAGCAGCACGATGGCCGCAGCGGAGGCGAAGCCGACCTTGTTGAACTGGAAGGCCTGCTGCACCGTCTGGATGACGAACGTCTTGCTGCCGTTCGCGCCCTCGGTCATGATGTAGGGGATCTCGAACACCGACAGCGACCCCGACAGGGACAAGATCACGCTCAGGCTGAGGATCGGTTTGATGCCCGGCAGGATGATGTGCCGGAACTGCTGCCAGCGGTTGGCCCCGTCGATGTCGGCCGCCTCGTACAGGTGACCGGGGATGGACTGGATGGCCCCGAGGAACAGCACGAAGTTGAGTCCGAGGAAGCGCCAGACCGAGGTTCCGGCCAGCGAGTAGTTGACCAGATGC
>JBBQAB010000321.1:0-3758 GCA_038198385.1 Propionibacteriales bacterium | reverse complement strand
CAGCGGCGAGGGTCCGAGCTCGCGTCCGAGGAAGCGGTCCACGGTCCCCGCCCCGTCCAGCAGGTCGAACCGTACGGCGGGCGCCGACCCCCCGCTCGGTGACACGAGCCCCGGCTCCGCCGCGGGCCCGGCGGGGCCGACGTGCACGACGGTGTCCAGGACGCGCCGGTCCCCGAGCAGCCCGGGCCGGGCACGTCCCTGGTCCACGTCGAGAACCTGGTCCTCGCGCCACCTCAGCCGGTTGTCCACGTCCAGGGTGGTCCGGCTCCGCAGCCGCCCGCCCAGCTCGCCGGTCCGGCCGAGCACCACCGTGTCCCGCAGGTCGAGAACCGCCGAGGCGGCGCAGCTGAGCGTCGTGCTGCGGAGCACGTCCGCGCCGTCGGCCACGACGAACGGGGCGCCGGCGTAGCGCAGCCGGGCCCCCTCGGCCAGGACCAGCTCCACCCGCCAGGCGGCCGGTCTGCCCCGCCCGTGGTAGGCCACCGTCCCCGCGGCGTCGAACAGGTCCAGGACCGCACCGGGTCCGACCCGCACCTCCAGCGTCACCTCGTCCCCGCCCAGCAGCAGCGCCGTGGTGGCGAGCAGCCCCACCCGACAGCGGTCCGCGGGGCTCCGCATCAGCTGGGCGTGCAGCAGGCCGGTGCTGAGCCGGGCCCGGGTGCGACCGTCTCGTCGTTCGACCACGACCTGCGTCCGCACCGGCTTCACCGCCCGACCGGCGGGCTGGTCGCCGGTCCGGAGGGCCCCGACTCAGCCATGCCGGTGCGCGGTGCCGTCCGCGTGCACGTGGTCGTCCTCCTCCGCGTGGCTGTGCGGGGCCATCGGCCCCGGGTCCTGCGGGACCAGGGTTCCGGCCCGGAACGTGGCCAGGGTGTCCAACACCCACTGCTTCAGACGGGCCACGGAGGCCGGATCCGTACGGGACAGGGCGATGACCGTGCGCCCGTCCCGGGCGTGCTCGGCGTCGTGCACCATCTGGACCACGTCCACCCCGACGTAGGGCGCAAGGTCGGTCTTGTTGACGATCAGGGCGTCCGCGCGGGCGATCCCGGGTCCCCCCTTGCGGGCCACGTCACCGCCGCCGGCCACGTCGAGGACGAAGAACTGCGCGTCTACCAGGGCCGGGGAGAAGGTGGCCGTGAGGTTGTCCCCGCCGGACTCGACCAGGACCAGGTCGACCGGGGAGAAGTCACGCTCCAGGTCCTCGACCGCCAGGAGGTTCTGGGTGACGTCGTCCCGGATGGCGGTGTGCGGGCAGGCACCGGTCTCGACCGCCCGGATCCGCTCCGGGGCCAGCACTCCGGCGGACCGGAGGAACCTCGCGTCCTCGTCGGTGTAGATGTCGTTGGTGATCACGGCCACGCTCAGCTCGGTGCCGAGCTCGCGGCAGAGCAGGGCGATCAGGGAGCTCTTACCGGTCCCGACCGGGCCGGCGACCCCCAGACGGAGCGAGCGCACGGGCGGCGCCGCCCGCGTGGGGTCGGGGGCGGCGTACGGAGTGGTCACGGGGTGATCCTGTCGTTGCGAGGGCGGGCTTGAGATGGGCTGGGTCGGTGACGGGTCCCCCTACGGCCGCACGGGGTGGGTGCGACGTCAGGCACGGAAGAGCCGCCGTTCTGCCCGCTCATGCCGCTGGCCCCATTCCTCGACCAGGGGGGCGCTCCAGGCCGGGAGCCCGGCGGCGTCGGTGAGATCGGCCACGCGGTCCACCATCGCCTCCACCTCGGGCGCGACCTGCGCCGACCACCGGACGCTCTGTACCGGGTCGAACGGCTCCAGCTTGAGGGCAGCCGCGAGCACGGTCTGGACGTCCTCGAACCCCACGAGTCGGGCGACGTCACGGGCCGGAAGCCCCGCCTCCGCCGCGGTCGCCCCCAGCACCACCGCGCGGCACCAGGCCGCCCGGGTCCCGGCCAGTGGGCTGAGGTCCCAGACAGCCCTGGCGGTCCGCAGATAGCTGCGACCCAACAGGTCCGAGGCCCGCCGGAGCGCGTCGGAAAGGGTCCGGACCCGCCAGGCGGTGTCCACCTCGGTCATCGCGGCCCGTCGGGCCGGGGCGCTGTGGGCCCGCAGCCACGCGTGCCGGGCCACGACGGCGGCCGCCGCCTCCACCTCGGTCACCGTGTTCAGCCGGACCCGGAGGTAGTCGGGCACCTGCGCCAGCGTCATCCCGTACGCCAGGGCCGGCTCCACCCCGGCGGACTGGGTGTGGGCGCCGGTGGGCAGCCGGCCGTCGGCCAGCAGCAGAGTCAGGTAGGCGGCGGTCACGCTCAGAACATGCTGTACAGCTGGGCGAGCGGCAGTGAGGTCGCCGGCGCGGGCCGGATCTCGGTGCCGTCGACGGTGATGCCGAAGGTCTCGGCGTCGATGTCGATCCGGGGCAGCGCGTCGTTGTTGACCATCTCGGCCTTGCCCACGGAGCGGGTGTCGCGGACCGCGACCAGCTGACGTCGCAGCCCGAGCTCCTCGGCCAGACCCGCCGCCAGCGCGGCCGGGGCCACGTAGGACTGCGACCGGTAGGACCCGCTGCCGTAGTAGAGCGTGGGCCGCATCAGGACCGGCTGCGGGGTGGGGATGGAAGCGTTCGGGTCCCCCAGCGCCCCCACGACGATCCCCCCGCCCTTGATGACGATGCTGGGGCGGATGCCGAAGAAGCGCGGGTCCCAGAGCACCAGGTCGGCCAGCTTGCCCACCTCGACCGATCCGATCTCGTGGTCCACCCCGTGCGAGACCGCCGGGTTGATCGTGTACTTGGCCACGTAGCGGCGCGCCCGGAAGTTGTCGGCGGGCAACCCGCCGGCCATCTCGCCCCGGACGTGCTTCATCACGTGGGCAACCTGCCAGGTGCGGGTGATGACCTCCCCGATCCGCCCCATCGCCTGGGCGTCGGACGAGGTGATCGAGATGGCCCCCATGTCGTGCAGGTGGTCCTCGGCCGCGATCGTGCTGGCCCTGATCCGGGACTCGGCGAAAGCCAGGTCCTCGGGCACCGAGGGGTTCAGGTGGTGGCAGACCATCAGCATGTCGAGGTGCTCGGCCACGGTGTTGACCGTGTGCGGCAGGGTCGGGTTGGTTGAGCCCGGCAGCACGTGCGGCAGACCCGCGATGGTCAAGATGTCGGGGGCGTGCCCGCCGCCGGCTCCCTCCACGTGGAACGCGGAGATGCTGCGACCGGCCATCGCGGCGATCGTGCTGTCCACGAAGCCGGCCTCATTCAGGGAGTCGGAGTGCAGCGCGACCTGCAGGCCCCACTCCTGGGCCCCGGTCAGCGCCGCATCCACCGCCGCCGGGGTGGAGCCCCAGTCCTCGTGCACCTTGTAGCCCCCGGCGCCGGCGAGAGCCTGCTCCTCGAAGGCCCCCACCGACACGGTGTTGCCCTTGCCCAGCAGCAGCAGGTTGACCGGGAACTCGTCCAGGGCCCGGTGGGCCTGCTGCAGATGCCAGGCCCCGGGGGTGACGGTGGTGGCCTTGGACCCCTCGGAGGGGCCCGTCCCCCCGCCGCCGAGGGTGGTCAGGCCGGCGGCGAGCGCCTCGTGGATCTGGGAAGGCGACAGGAAGTGCACGTGGGAGTCGAAGCCGCCGGCAGTGAGGATCTTGCCTTCCCCGGAGATCACGTCGGTGCCCGGACCGATGACCAGAGCGGGGTGCACGCCGTCGGCGATGTCGGGGTTGCCGCTGCGCCCGATCCCCACGATCCGGCCGTCCCGGATGCCGACGTCGGCCCGAACGATCCCCCAGTGGTCGAGGATGACCACGTT
>JBBQAB010000320.1:0-9652 GCA_038198385.1 Propionibacteriales bacterium | reverse complement strand
TCGTCGACGACGAGCCCTGGGTGCTGGCCACGACCTATCTGCCCCAGGACGTTGCCCCGGGTCTGGTCGAGGACGACCTCACCGACCAGTCGCTCTACGCGCTGCTCGAGCGCCGCTACGGAGTCCGGCTCACCCACGGCCGCCGCGGGGTCGAGGCGGAGGTGGCCAGCGACACCCTGGCCGCCGCGCTGGGCATCAGCCCCGGCGCCGCGGTCCTCGTGCTCCGCAGCACCTCGTACGCGGACGCGCGCCCGGTGGAGGTGTTCGTCGCCTACCACCGGGGCGACCGGAGCCGCTTTGAGGTCACCCTCAGCCGCAACCCGCCGGCCGACGCGGCACCCCCGCCGCTGATGCACGTGACCGTCTGACCGGCACCGGTCAGGGAACCAGGACCGACTTCACCACCGCACTGTCCGTCACGGCCGCCAGCGCCTCGCCGTACTGCTCGAGCCCGAAGCGGTGAGTGATCAGACCCGTGGGGTCGACCCTCCCGGTCCGCAGCGCGGTCAGGGCGCGGTCGAAGGAGAACTGCTGGGCGAACGAGCCCTTGATCACCAGCTCGCGCCGGAAGATGTCGTACGGCGAGACCGGCCACTGCGCCGCCTCGGCCGTCATCCCGTACACGAAGATCGTCCCGCCCGTCCGGACCAGCCCCGGCGCCAGCCCGAGCACGGCGAGGGCACCGGTGGCGTCAATCACGACGTCGAACCCGGCTGGCGCCACGTCCTGGAGCGGACCGACCGCGGCCTCCGCGTCGTCGCGGTCCAGCCGCACGATCTCGTCCGCACCCCGCAGCCGGGCCAGCTCCAGCTTGGCCGGGGTCGGCGCCGCCACGGTCAGCCGACCGGCCCCCGAGCGGCTGAGCAGCGAGGTCAGGATCAGCCCGGTCGGACCGGTGCCGAAGAGCAGGACATCGGCCCCCGGCTGCAGGTCCAGCAGGTCGAGGCCGTGCACCACGCAGGCCACCGGCTCGGCCAGCACCGCGACCTCCGGGTCGAGGTCGTCGACGACGAAGCAGCGGTCGGCGGCGGTGACCACCAGCTCGGCGAACCCGCCCGGTGCGTTGACCCCCTGAGCGAGGAGCCGCTCGCAGTAGGCGGGCCGGGCCCGACGGCACTCGACGCAGCGGCCGCAAGAAGCCGTGTTGTCGACGACGACCCGATGCCCAAGCAGGTCCGCGGGGGCGCCGGCGCCGAGCGCCACCACCTCGCCGACGAACTCGTGGCCGGGGATGAGCGGGTAGGTCGGACCGAACTCGCCGTGGTGCAGGTGCAGGTCGGTGCCGCACACCCCGGCGACCAGCACCCGCAGTAGCACCTCCCCGGGACCGGGCTCCGGCCGCGCGACCTGGCGGACCTCGACGTGCTCGGGGCGGTCGTACACGACCGCGCGCATGGTGCTCATCTGATGCTCCTCCGGTTGACCTGGGGCTGCGTACGTCACCCCCTCAGGCGAGGGAGTAGCCGCCGTCCATCAGGAGCTCGGTCCCGCAGCAGAAGGCGGACTCGTCGCTGAGCAGCCAGGCCGCCGCCGCGGCGACCTCGGCCGGCTCGGCGAACCGGCGCAGCGGCGTCGCCGCCTTCCAGACCTCGTGCAGGTCCTGCTTGCTGCCCAGCAGCGGGGTGTCGACGTAGCCCGGGGAGAGGGCGTTGACCCGTACGCCGCGGGAGGCCCACTCGAAGGCCAGCGACTTGGTCATGGCCACGATCCCGCCCTTGGAGGCGTTGTAGGCAACCTGCTGCTGGGGGACGTTGACGATGTGGGCGCCCGACATCGAGGCGATGGTGACGATCCGGCCCGCCTCCTGCTCCAGCATGACCCGGCCGACGCGCTGGCAGGTCAGGAACACCCCGGTCAGGTTGACCCCGATCGTGCGCTGCCAGACGGCGAGGTCCATAGCCTCGGCCGGTGTCGGCTCCTCCGACAACCCGGCGGCCGCGACCAGTCCGTCGATCCGACCGGCGGTCTGCAGGACCTGCTGGACGGCCGCGTCGACGGACGCCTCCGACAGCACGTCGACCTCGACGAAGGTGGCGTCGCCCGCGTCGGGACGTCGCCGGTCCAGCGCGAACACCTGGGCGCCCCGCTCCCCCAGCCAGCTCGCCACGGCCTGACCGACGCCACCGGCCGCGCCGGTGACCACGACCACGGCCCCCTCGACCCAGGCGGTCATCGGGCCGCCCTCCGGGTCGGCTCGACAGGGGTCACGGGCGTCTGGACGCGGGGCATTTCCGAAAGGTATTCCTGTCCGGACAGGAGGTCAACTTCGAGGCGCTGCGGCCCGAGCCGTCACCGGGCGCGCTGGGCCGGTGGGCTACGAGCAGTGGTCGGACTACTGGCCCTCAGTAGGGGTCCGGCTGATCATCCCGGTCAGCTCGGCGTCGAAGCTCGGCGTCGAAGCTGTCGAACTGGAAAGGGTAGAGCGCGCCTCCAACTCATCGAGGCGCGAGTTGTGGAGAAGATTCGGCCCGGTAGTCCGGGCCGGATCCTCTCCGAAACTGCTGGCCCCGATCTACTGGGCCGTGTAACCACCGTCGATGGGCAGGCTGACCCCGCTGATCATGGCGGCCCCGTCGCTCAGCAGGAAGCAGATGGGCGCCGCGATCTCCTCCGGCGTGGCCCAGCGCCCCAGCGGCATGGCCTTCTTGAACGGGGCCGCGATCTCCTCGCGACCCCAGTAGCCCTCCGACATGTCCGTGAGCACCACGGTGGGGTTCACGCTGTTGACCCGAATGTTGTACGGCCCCAGCTCCAGCGCCGAGACGCGGGTGATGTTGTCCAGCGCGGCCTTGGACGAGCCGTACGCCATGTGGCCGTGGAGCGCGACCAGCGAGGCCTGGCTGGAGACGTTCACGATCGAGCCGCCCACCCCGAGCCGGACCATCGAGGCGGAGGTGTACTTGGTGACCAGCAGGGCGCCGCGGGCGTTGATGCTCATTACCTTGTCGAAGACCGCGATGTCGGTCTCCATCGGATTCTGGATCGTGCCGCCGCTGCCACCGCAGTTCACGACCCCGAAGACCTCGACGCCCTCGAGCGCCTCCCGGATGCTGTCCTCGGAGGTGAGGTCGAAGGGCAGGGTCCGGGCCCCGGTCTCGGCGGCCAGCGCCTCCAGACCCTCCACCGACCGGCCGCTCGCGATCACGTCGGCGCCGTGGGCGGCCAGTTGCCGTACGGTCGCGCCGCCGATTCCGCCCGTCGCGCCAGTGACCAGGATCGTACGGCCGGTGAAGTCGCTCATGGGGCTCGCTTTCCGCGTGGGCAGGAGCCGGAACGCAAGACGCGGCCCGGCGCTGGGATGTTCCGGAGCATAACGGGCGCCCCCGGTGCGGCTCCTGTCCCCGACCTGGCACGCTCACCGTGACACCCCGTCCCCGCCCTCATCCCGGGAGGCCCGCATGGTCCACCTCGACGCCCGCACCCTGGGTCGGCTGCCCGAGGCGGTCATCCAGCCCGGCTACGACCCCACCCGGGTCACCCCGGGCATCGTGCACCTGGGCGTGGGCGCGTTCCACCGCGCGCACCAGGCGATGTACGTCGACCGGCTCCTCGCGGCGGGCCACCACGAGTGGGGGATCTGCGGGGTCGGGCTGCTGCCCGGTGACACGGCGATCCGTGACGTTCTCGCCGACCAGGACAGGCTCTACACCCTGGTCACCGTCGACCCGGACGGGACAGCACAGGCCCGGGTGATCGCCTCGGTCGTGGACTTCCTGTTTGCCCCCGACGACCCGGTGGCGGTGCTGGACCGCCTCTCCTCGCCGCAGACCCGGATCGTCTCGCTGACCATCACCGAGGGCGGCTACAGCACCAACGATGCGACCGGGGACTTCGAGCCGCGCGACCCCGGCACCCGCCACGACCTGACCGGCCAGCAGCCGCCCCAGAGCGTCCTGGGCTTCCTGGTGACCGCGCTGGCCCGGCGTCGGTCCGCCGGCACCGTCCCGTTCACGGTGATGTCCTGCGACAACATCCGGGGCAACGGCCGCGTCGCACGCCGCTCGGTGCTGGCCTTCGCCGAGCGCCTCGACCCCCAGCTCGCCGCCTGGATCGCCGACACCGTCGCCTTCCCCAGCTCCATGGTCGACCGCATCACCCCGGTCACCACTGACGCCACCCGGCGGGCGGTCTCGGCGGCGTACGGGGTCGAGGACGGCTGGCCGGTGCGCGCGGAGTCCTTCGTCCAGTGGGTCCTGGAGGACCACTTCCCCGCCGGCCGACCGCCGTGGGAGACCGTCGGGGTGCAGCTGGTGGCCGACGTGGAGGCGTACGAGCTGATGAAGCTCCGGCTGCTCAACGCCGCCCACCAGGCGATGGGCTACCTGGGGGTGCTGGCCGGGGAGACCCTGGTCCACGAGGTCTGCCGCGACCCGCTGTTCGTGGGCTTCCTGCTCGGCTACCTGCGGCAGGAGGCGATACCGACCCTACGACCGGTGCCGGGGGTGGACCTGGACGCCTACGTCGACCAGCTCATCGCCCGTTTCACCAGCGAGGCCATCCGCGACACCTTGGCCCGCCAGGTTCGGGACGGCTCGGACCACCTGCCGAAGTTCCTGCTTCCCGTCGTGGCCGACCAGCTCGCCGCCGGTCGCCCCGTCGACCACTGCGCCCTGGTCATCGCGGGCTGGTCCCGCTTCCTGGAGGGCAAGACGGACGCTGGCGGGCCCGTTGTGGCGGTCGACCCCCAGATGCCCGTACTGCACGAGGCATTGGCCGCCGAACGCCATACACCGGGCGCGTTCCTGGACTGCCGACCGGTGTTCGGCGACCTCGGTGCGCAGCCGGTCCTGCGGGAGGCGTTCGTCGCGGCTCGGGCCGCCCTGGCCGAGCGGGGTGCCCGGGGAGCCATCGAGGACCTCCGGCAGCGCACCCACGATCGCTAGCGACTCCCGGGAACGCCGAACGCCGTCCCACCCGGAGGCAGGACGGCGTCAGTCACACCGAGACCGGTCCGGTCAGCAGACCGGCCCGGACGGCGTACGCGGTCAGGGCTTGAGCAGCACCTTGATCGCACGCCGCTCGTCCATGGCGGTGTAGCCGTCGGCCACCTCGGCCAGCGGCAGGGTCAGGTCGAAGACCAGGCCCGGGTTGATGGCGCCCGAAAGGACGTCGGTCAGCAGCTCGGGGATGTAGGAGCGGGCCGGGGCCACGCCGCCAGCGACGTTGATGTTGCCGGTGAACATCGAGACGATGGGCAGCTCAGCGCCACCGCTGGGCACGCCGACGTAGCCGACGAAACCACCGGGACGGACCGAGCGCAAGGCCTGGTCCATGGACTCCTTGGTGCCCACACACTCCAGCACGCAGTCCGGGCCGATGCCGTCGAACATCGCGTGGATCTTCTCCACGCCCTCGTCGCCGCGCTCCTCGATGATCACGTCGGCGCCGAACTCCCGGCCGAGCTTCTGGCGGGACTCGTGGCGGGAGAACAGCACGATCTTCTCCGCACCGAGGCGCTTGGCGGCGAGCACGCCGCACAGGCCCACGGCGCCGTCACCGACGACGGCGACGGTCTTGCCCGGGCCGACCCCGGCGGAGACCGCCGCGTGGTGGCCGGTGCTCATCACGTCGGACAGCGCGAGCAGCGAGGGGACCAGCTCGTCGGAGGGCATCTCGTCGGTGGCGACGAGGGTGCCGTCGGCCCAGGGGACGCGGATCAGGGAGGACTGGCCGCCGTTGACGAGCAGGTTGTCCTCGTCCTCAGCACCCCAGGACGCACCGTGCTGGCAGGAGGTCTGGAAGCCGTTGCGGCAGTTGATGCAGGTGCCGTCGCTGACCACGAACGGGGCGATCACGAATTGGCCGGGCTTGAGGGTGGTGACCTCGTCGCCGACGGACTCGACCACACCGACGAACTCGTGTCCGATCTGGTGGACCTCCTTGGTCTCCTGGATCCCTCGGTAGGGCCACAGGTCCGACCCGCAGATGCAGGACGCGACGACGCGGACGACGGCGTCGGTGGGACGCTCGACCTTCGGGTCGTCGGTCTCGGTGCTCCTGATGTCACGGGGGCCATGGATGAGGGTTGCGCGCATGCGTCAGATCCTTCTGGTCAGTGGTGTTTCGGATTGCGCCGCCCGGGGCTCATGGCCCTCACGGGGGGTGCGACGCGATAGGGGCGACAACCGCGCCCGGGAAAGCGTTATTCCGCCCCGCCGCATCCGGGCGGGGTCCGGACCGACAGAACGCCCGCCGCGAGCGCCTCTCGGCACCCGGCGGCGGGCGTTCACCCAGCTGGTGAGGCTCAGGCGAGGGGCCGGATGTTGGCGGCCTGCATGCCCTTGCGGCCCGGCTCGGCGTCGAACTCGACGCGCTGGTTCTCGTCCAGCGACTTGTAGCCGCTGGCGGTGATCGCCGAGAAGTGCGCGAACACGTCGGCACTCCCGTCGTCGGGCTCGATGAACCCGAAGCCCTTGTCGGCGTTGAACCACTTGACGGTTCCTGTTGCCATGATGCGTACTTCCTTTTCTTCTGGCCCACCATTTGGGCCTAGCGAGGGCGACAGAATTTCCGCACTCGTCACCGCGTCGACATGAGCGCGGAAATACGGGACGACGGGCCGCTGGGGCCTCCATCGAAGGTGACCCACCGGTCGTCGGTGGGGGTCGGACCGGCGTACGCGGTCGGTGAGGGCCGCCTGCGCGGCGGGCAGCGACGGGTAGGAGCCCAAGGGGCGACCGCAGGAGTCCGAGACGCGGAAGTCGCGGTCGCAGCGCTCCGTCACGCCGGCGAAGTCGCCGGAGCGGGTGGCCACCCACAGGTCGGGGTCGGGCGAGCGCCAGAGCAGGTCAGGGGTGGAGCGAGGGTGGAGCCGCGTACGGGGACGCGGGTCGATGGAGGTGCGAGAGGAGACGAGGAAACCTTTGGTGTGAAGCGGGGTTGATCGAGCGGGGCCGAACCCCTACAGGCCGCGGAGTGATCCGGCGAGCGGGCAGGTGAACGGGTCGCGGGCGGCGAGACCGACGCGGTTCAGATAGCCGACCACGTGCACGTAGGCACGGGGCAACGACGTCTCAGTGTACGGCACATCCTGGGTCCGGCAGTGTTCGCGCACCAGCACCCGCGTCCGGGCCAGGTGCATTCGGGGCATGCTCGGGAAGAGGTGGTGCTCGATCTGGTAGTTCAGACCACCCATCAGCCAGGTGGCCCACCAGCCGCCGGAGATGTTGCGCGAGGTGCGAACCTGCTTGGACAGGAAGTCCATCGTGACGTCCCGCGGGATGATCGGCATTCCCGTGTGGTTGGGGGCGAACGCGGCCCCCATGTAGAAGCCGAACACCGCGAGCTGGACCCCCAGGAACGCGAAGGCCATCCCCACCGGGAGCAGCCAGAACAGCGCGGTCAGGTAGAGCGTGAACCGACCGCCGATCAGGGCCAGCTCGAGCCCGCGGTTCTTGATGCCGGGGCGGGTCACCAGGTCGGCGAAGGAACGGCCATGCAGGTTGACCCCCTCGAGCAGCAGCAGCGGGAAGAAGAAGAAGCCCTGCCGGCGGGTGAACCAGGCCATCAGACCCCTACGCGAGGCTGCGCTCTCCTCCAGGAAGGAGACGGTGTCCATCTCGACGTCAGGGTCCTTGCCGATCTTGTTCGGGTTGGCGTGGTGTCGGCTGTGCTTGTTCATCCACCACGCGTACGAGATGCCGACGAAGAACGTGGCCAGCACCCGTCCGAGGCGGTCGTTGGCCTTGCCCGAGCTCAGGATCTGACGGTGCGACGCCTCGTGGCCGAGGAACGCGAACTGGGTGAACAGGATGCCCAGCGCGGCGGCCATCAGCAGCTGCAGCCAGGACTCGCCGAGCAGCAGGACCCCGGTCACGACCCCCCCGAAGGCCAGCAGCAGGCCCCCGAAGAGGAGGGCGTAGAAACCATGCGCCCGTCCCGTCAGGCCCTCGTCGCGCACCTGACCCGCGAGCGCGGTGTAGGAGTGCGTGATCGCGTTGACCCGCACCTTCGCCGGCTGGGTCGTCGAGGCGGGAACGGTCGAGTCGGGCAAGAGCTCTCCTGCGGGTTGTCGGCTTCCCAGCCGCGATGCAAGCAGGTGCCGGGGGGCCCGACGTTGCCTATGTAGATACCCCGAGTCTACGGGTGCGCGCCCAATAGCGGGCCCTGCACGGCGATTCGACGGCCGCCACGCGGGCGGCGCGCAGTCAGCGCGCCCGGAAAACCCGTTGCCCGATCCCGAGCCCGTCCCTAACCTGAGGTGGTCGGCGCAGCTCGCGCCGGACCTGCGCAAGGAGGTGCCCCATGACCGCAACCACGATGGCCTTCGTCCCGGCCGGAACTGTCGACGGACGGGGTGCCCACATCGCGCCCCGCCTGACGGCCTGACCGGCCCCGCGGGCCTCCCAGCCGGCTCACGCTCGGACCCTCCAGCTCGCTAGCGCACGGGTCTCGCACGGCGTCCCCTCCGCTCGCCCCCTCCGCTCGCCCACGCCGCAGACCGCGGCCGGCGCTGAGCTCTCGCCCCCCGTACGGCCACAGGCCCGTCCGGTCGGGCTTTCGCACCCTTTCGACCCCACCCCAGTCGACCGAAGGACCCATCGTGTACCGCTCGTCGTTCGAACCCGTCCACCTCTATCCCCGCCCTCCTGCACCCCGGTGGCCTTGCGCCGCCGGACCGCAGCCTCGAGGCAGCCCAGCGCCACGCGCAGCTGGCCGCGGTCTCGGCGGCGCAGCCGGCGGAAGCCGTCGCCGGTCGTCGTCGGGGTCGGAGCCGGCTGCTGCGGGCGACCCTCTCCCGGCTCGGCTGAGGACTGAGCCTGGACTTCACCTGGCTTGCCCCCGCCAGACCCGTTACCGGGGACAATAGGGCTGCGGTCACGCGGGTCACGTCGGGGCTGGCGTCAGCGGCTACGGCGTGCGGTCCCGAACAGGCTGCGGACCACCTCGCGACCGGCCGTCCGGGCGAACTGCTTGAAGACGCTGGACCCCGCGACCTGCTCCAGGACCGACTTCTCCGGTCGGCGCGAGGCCGCCGGACGGGACCGCTCCGACGTACGGGCCGCCCGTCCGGCCTGCGCCTCGGCCTTGGCCCGCTCCTTGGCGTCCAGCTCGGCCTGGGCGGCCGCGGCCTTGTCCTGCTGCTCGCGGGCCGCCTGCTCCGCCCCCGCGGCCAGCTTGCGGGCCAGCATCTCCTGGGCGGAGTCGCGGTCGATGGCCTGGCCGTACGTGGCCATCAGCGCCGAGGCGGCGATGCCGGGCCTGAGCACGTCGTCGGGGGTGGGGGCCATCAGAGACTGCGGGGCTCGCATCCGGGTCCAGGCCACCGGGGTCGGGGTGCCGTCAGGATCCATGACCGTAACGATCGCCTCCCCGATCCCGAGCTGCTGCAGGACCTCGGCCAGGTCGTACGCGGACCGGGGGAAGGTGGCCACCGTCTGCTTGAGCGCCTTGGCGTCGTTGGGGGTGTGGGCGCGGAGCTGGTGCTGGACCCGTGAGCCCAGCTGGGCCAGCACGTCGTCCGGGACGTCCTTGGGAGTCTGGGTGACGAAGAAGATGCCGACCCCCTTCGAGCGGATCAGCCGGACGGTCTGGGCGATGGCGTCCAGGAACGCCTTCGAGGCGTCGTTGAACAGCAGGTGAGCTTCGTCGAAGAAGAAGACGAGCTTCGGCTTCTCGATGTCGCCGACCTCGGGCAGGTCGTGGAAGAGGT
>JBBQAB010000319.1:0-2751 GCA_038198385.1 Propionibacteriales bacterium | reverse complement strand
GTCAGCAAGCCGGTGGTCTACGAGCACTTCGGCGGCAAGGAGGGCCTGTACGCGGTGGTCGTGGACCGCGAGGTCCGCACCCTGCTCGACGGCGTCCGCGGGTCGCTGACCTCGGGCCGGCAGCGTGAGCTGATCGAGCAGGCCGCCCTGGCCCTGCTGGACTACATCGAGAACCACACCGACGGCTTCCGGATCCTGGCCCGGGACGCCTCGGTCGGCAGCTCGGCCGGCTCCTTCGCCACCATCCTGGGCGACGTGGCCGTGCAGGTCGAGGGCATCCTGATGGCGGAGTTCAAGAAGCGCGACCTGGACCCGAAGACGGCCCCGATGTACGCCCAGATGCTGGTGGGCATGGTGGCTTCCACGGGTCAGTGGTGGCTGGACGCCCGCCCCTTCAAAAAGCCCGAGGTCGCCGCCCATCTGGTCAACCTGGCCTGGAACGGGCTGCGGAACCTCGAGGCCAAGCCACGCCTGATGACCGGTGAGCGCTGACCCCAGCCCGCTCGGGGTCCGATCCGGGAGGTCGTCGCCGGCGAATCGCTCTGGTTGCGCGACCACAGGTCGTGTCGTAGCCTGACTTTATCGATCAACCAGCACCCCGGCGGATCTCGGCCCGGGTGCGGCCGGGGCTGCTCCGGTCACCGCCGCCCTCGTCCAGAAACGTCTGCCATGACCACCACCGCCCCGGCTGTCTCCCGCCGCCCGCTCACCACCCGTACGGCCACCGCCGCCATCACCTTGATGTTCGCGGTCAACGGCATGATCCTGGGCGGCTACGGCGGCGGGCTCCCGGCGCTGCGGGAGAAGCTGGCGATCTCCGACACCCAGATCGCGGTGATGCTGTTCTGCGGTGGAGTCGCCGGGATCCTCTCGATGCAGATCGGCGGCCGCCTCGCCGACGCCATCGGGGCCCGACGGGTGGCGCTGGCCGTGCTGCCGGTGCTGGTCGTGGCCGCGGCCACGATCGGTCTCGCCCCCTCCTATCCGGTCGCGGTCCTCGGCGCCGTCCTGATCGGGCTGGGCAACGGCGCGATGGACGTGGCCATGAACGCGATCGCGGTGCAGATCGAGACGGCCCGGCGGCGGCCCGTGATGAGCTCCTTCCACGCCTTCTTCTCGATCGGCAACTTCGTCGGCGCCGGCACCGTGCTGCTGATGTCGCGGGCCCTGGGGCTGAGCGGTGGCGCGATCGTTACCCCGCTGCTGCTCACCCTGGCCGTGGTCGCGGTGGCCGCCGCCCTCGTGCTGGTCCGGATCACCCCCGACGCCGCCGTCGTCGCCCACCGGGTGGACGGGGTCCGGACCCGGATCCCGCGCGCGGCCTGGATCCTCGGGGCGATGGCCCTGGCCTTCGGGCTGTCGGAGGGCACCGCGGTGGACTGGTCCTCGCTGCACGTCACCGACGTCGCCCGGGTCGACTCGACCACCGGCTCGCTCGGCCTGATCGCGGTCAGCGGCTTCATGGTCGTGATCCGGCTGCTGGGCGACCGCCTGGTCACCCGGTTCGGGCGGCGGACGGTCGTACGGTTCGGGGCCATCTGTGCGGCGCTGGGCTACCTCTCGGTGACCCTGGTCTCCACCCTGCCGCTGCTGGTGCTCGGCTGGTGCCTCGTCGGCTTCGGCGTGGGCATGATCGCCCCCCAGGTGTACGCCGTGGCCGGGCACATCGGCGGCGGCCGGGTGCTCGCGGTGGTCGTGACCTTCGGCTACGCCGCGTTCCTGATGGGCCCCGCCGTGATGGGCTTCCTGATCCGGCACCTCGGCATCCACCACGCGATGGCCGTCCCGGCGGTGCTGTGCGCCGGCATCGTGGCCCTCGCTGCGACGATGCCCAAGAACGACCCCGCCGTCGCGGGTCACTGCCGGGCGAGCCGGCTGGGCGGACCGGGCCGACCAGAGCGGCGAAGCCCGCGGCGTACGGGAGTCTCGACGTCAAGACTCTCGACGCCTAGGGTGAGCCCCGTGACCGATCAAGACGAGGTCGACCACCTCGTCGACGCCTGGAGCCGGGAACGCCCCGACCTCGACGTCACCCCGATGCAGGTGCTGTCGCGGGTCACCCGGCTGGCCAGGCACCTCGACCGGCAGCGGGCGGCGTCCTTCGCCCGACACGGTCTGGAGTCGTGGGAGTTCGACGTGCTGGCCGCCCTGCGCCGGGCCGGGGACCCGTTCCGGCTGTCCCCCGGACAGCTGCTGACGGAGACCATGGTCACCTCGGGCACCATGACCAACCGGGTGGACCGGCTGACCGGGCGGGGCCTGGTCGCCCGCGAGCACCATCCCGACGACCGTCGCGGGGTCCGGGTCCGGCTGACCGCGAACGGGCTGGCCCAGGTGGACGCCGCCTTGGCCGATCTGCTGGAGGCCGAGCGGGTGTTGCTGCGCGGCCTGAACGCGGCCGACCAGCAGACCCTGGCCCAGACATTGCGCGGGCTGCTGCTCCCCTACGTCCAGACCTGAGGGACCCTGCCGCCCGCGGCCCTGGCCGTCGAGGGACGGGCCGGCTCCAGCCCGGACCCGACCGGACCGGGGGTGACCCTACCGGGACGAGCGTCGCGCCCAGCGGCTGAGGACCTCACTCCCGAGACTGACGGCGACAAAGGCGGCCAGGACCGACCCGAGGGCCGGGAAGCGGAACGCGGCCAGGTTCTCGGCCAGCAGGCGCCCCAGACCGGCCGCACCGACCACGCCGACCACCGCGGTGTCTCGGACGCAGATCTCGAAGCGGTACAGCGTGTAGGTCAGCAGCTG
>JBBQAB010000318.1:0-8313 GCA_038198385.1 Propionibacteriales bacterium | reverse complement strand
GTGCCGCCGACGGGCGAGCAGCAGCATCCCACCGTGGAGACCAGGCAGAGGCCGGCGGGCACGAAGAACACCCCGGGCAGACGATCCAGCCCGCGGTGAGGGCCATCCGGACGGTGGCGATGACGCGGGCGTCGAAGCCGGTGGGGTGTGGATAGGGACGGGACGGGCGGGAGGGCGTAAGAGATCAGGGACCGTGCCGGGTCGGGGACGGTGCCGGGTCGGGGACGGCGTTGGGGTCAGGGACGGGGAGCGGCGGTGCTCGTCCCGACGTGCAACGTGGTGGGGAGGGTGTGGACCGGGGGGGTGCCGGTCCAGCCGGTCGTGATGGTCTCCCCGGCCAGCCGGCCTTTGGTCCGGACCGGCTGGGCGATGCTGGTCAGGTCGAGCCGGCGCTCACTCGGGACCGCGACGCCGTCGAACCCGGCCACGGACAGGTCCTCGGGGACGCGCAGCCCCAGGTCGTCGGCGGCGAGCAGCGCGCCCCGGGCCAGCTGGTCGCTGAAGGCCAGCAGCGCTGTGAGCGGCTCGGCGCCCAGCAGGGCGCGGGCGGCCGTGCGGCCGTCGGCGACCGTGTTGGACTGCGCCTCCTGCACCGGGACGCTCGCCCACGGGATGCCCGCCTGCTCGAGCCCGGCCCGTACGCCGGCGAGGCGCTGCCGCAGCACCCAGACCGAGGAGTCCGTGTCGCCGTGGTGGAGGCCCGGACGATAGCCGGGCTCTCGTTCGAAGGGAAAGCTGAGGACCCCGATCCGGCGGTGCCCCAGGTCGGTGAGATGGCGCGCCATCAGAGCCACGCTGGCCACCTCCTCGATCCCCACCCAGGCGCAGTCGGGGACCGGCTCGGAGTCCACCACGACCAGCGGCAGCTTGCGGCGTCGGGCCAGTCCGGGCCGGACGTCCCCGTCGGGCAGGGCAAAGCCGATGACCCCGTCGACGTTGGCACTCAGCAGCGCTTGCTCGCCGCTGTCGTTCGGGGCCGCCACGGGCAGCAGCAGCAGGCCGACGCCGGCGGTCTCGAACGCCTGGGACACCCCCCGCCAGAACTCGATGGCCACCGGGTCGGTGAAGGCGTACGCGAGGTCGACCCCGACCAGACCGGCCACCGCACCCGTGTGGCCCACCCGCAGGCTCCGGGCCAGGGGGTTGGGTCCGGCGTAGCCGAGCTGCTCGGCGGTGGCCAGGATGTGCTGACGGAGCTCCGCGGTCAGCCGCTCCGGTCGGGAGTAGGCGTTGGAGACGGTCGTGCGCGAGACGCCGACCGCCTCCGCCACGGTCTGCAGCGTCAGAGCGCGCCCGGCGGCGGGCGCGCTCTGATCCGGTTCTCGTGAGGCCATCCATCGACTTTATCGATCAACTGAGCCGCGGACAAGGGACCGCGTTGACTCATCCAGGATGCCCGCGTAGCCCGGGTCGTATCGGGTTCCGGACCGTGACCCTGAGCACCGCACCGGACGAGGTGGGCAGCGAGTTCGTGCTCGCGGTCAACGGTCGCCCCGTTTACGTCAGAGGGGCCAACTGGATCCCTGACGAGGCCCTGATGACCCGCCAGACCGCCAAGACCTACCGCACCTCGATCGCCGACGCGGTGGACGCCGAGATGAACCTGCTCCGGGTCTGAGGCGGGGGATCTACGAGCGTGCATCGTGCCGTGCCGCGAGGTGGGGGGCCGTCCAGGGCCGCGCCGAGATGGACGACTGGCACTGGCTGACCCAGCACCAGCTCGGCCGACCACTCCTGGTCGTGTCGTTGTGCAGCACCACGGTGGTCGGGACGGTCGGCTGCAGGATGGCAGGCCCTGGTCAAGGACCTGACCCTGCTCCCGGACCGGCTCGACCCGGCCGCCAGGCTCGACACCGCCCTGGCCACCCTCCTGGCGGACGAGTCCCACACGTTCGTGGTCACCGGTGCGGCCAAGCTCGACCCCGGCCGCGCTGGCGGCGCGGCCGGTGCTGAGGTCGGTCAACGACCTGCTCGCCTGAGGTCTAGCGGTAGCGGGCGGTGCAGGTCTTGGCCGTCGCTGGTGCCACGATGTTGTGGGTCCGGGCCTTGCCGTCTGACCAGGAGGAGAACCGGTACCAGCGGGTGCCCTTCATCTGCCGGTACGGGGCGCTGATGCTGTTCACCGACCCGACCATCACCGTACGGGTGAACGTCGCCCGGCTCTTGGTGTCGCCCGCCACCAGGAAGAGCCCGGTCGGGTTGCTCGTCGTGAAGGTGAGCTTCACCGTCTTCGGGTACAGGGGCAGCACCTTGGTTGTCGTCAGCCCGCCGGAGTCGCGGGCGGTCAGGCGCAGCTCGAGGTGCGAGGGGTACTCGTGGTCGGGGGCGACGAAGCGGCCCGCGGAGACCCCGCTGAACGTCTGCACCGTGTGCGCGTGGCAGTTCGAGGGGCAGTGCTTCATGACCAGGGTCCAGGTGAGGGCCGAGGACGGCAGCACGCCGTCCTGGACGTCGGTGGCCGAGCCGGAGAACCGGATCGTGTCGCCCACCTTCCAGGTCGTGCCGGTCTTGGGGGTCGTGATGGTCGGTGCGGGGGTGCTGTTGCCCGAGGTGATGGTGATGGCTGCGGTCCCCGTCCCGCCGCGGACGTCGGTGACCTGCAGCCGGGCCACGTAGGTGCCGGGGGCGTAGGTCCACCTCGGCTGGGCCAGCCTCGAGTCGTCGTACGCGCCGTCGCCGTCGAGGTCCCAGGCGTAGGTGATCGGGGTGCCATCGGGGTCGGAGGACCTGGTGCCGTTCAAGGTCACGGTGAGTGGGGCGATGCCCGAGGTCGGGGTGGCGCTGACCACGGCCAGTGGGGTCAGGTTGGTGACGTAGCTGATGACCCGGATGGCACCACCCTCCACGTCGACGTAGAACAGCCGGCCGCCCGGTCCCCACTGCAGGTTGACCGGGTTGGAGGCGTACGCCGCAAACGTGTGGACCTTGGTCCGGTCGGGCTTGCCGTCGGTGCCGCGCGGCATCACCCAGATGCAGTCCCGGCTGTAGTCGGAGAAGAACAGCGCGCCCCGGTATTCCGCGGGATAGAGGGTGGAGCCGGTGGTGGGGGCGAACGCGACGCCGGTGATCGAGGAGCTGCCCGTCGGGCAGCCCTCACCGGCGACGACCTGGGCGCTGTGGCTGTAGGAGTACCAGGGCTTGGTGACCAGGGTCGGGTCGGCGTAGAGCGGCGCACACAGGTTGAGCCCGGCACTCTGGTAGCTGGGCTGGGCCGAGCTGCCCTCGTAGCAGGGCCAGCCGAAGTTCTTCACCGCACCGTGGGTGGGCAGGACGTTGATCTCCTCGCGTCGGCCGTAGCCGACGTCGCCGATGTAGAGGTCGTCGGTGCCCGGGCGGGCCGCGAAGCGGAACGGGTTGCGCAGACCGTGGGCGACGATCCGGCGGGCGTTGGCGTCGGTCGAGGCCGCGAGCGGGTTGCTGGGCAGACCCTCACCGGTGGCCGGGTCGACCCGGATCACGGTCCCGTCCAAGCCGACCGGGTCGCCGGTGGTCCGCAGGTCCT
This sequence comes from Propionibacteriales bacterium, assembly GCA_038198385.1. Classification (GTDB taxonomy): domain Bacteria; phylum Actinomycetota; class Actinomycetes; order Propionibacteriales; family Propionibacteriaceae; genus Microlunatus. The sequence goes on along the minus strand of JBBQAB010000318.1, from coordinate 4,811 downwards.
GGCTGCGCAGCGCACCGCCTTCGGCAGTGGGCGGGGTCAGGGCGGTGCCGGGCTCAGACGGCGGGTCGCCGCAGGGGTTCTTGGGGTTGCCGGCCTGACCGTAGTCGGCCCAGGAGAAGCTCGCGCCGTCCCCGCCGCTGGCATAGAGCGCGCCGTCCCGGCCGAACTCCAGGCTGCCCTGGGAGTGGCTGGGGAACTGCTGGCACCAGTCCTCCACCAGCACCTGCTCGGGTCCGACCGCGGTGTTGCCGACCGCCCGCAGGCGGGAGAGCCGGCCGCTGGCCACGCACCCGTCCTTGGTCGGGCCGGGCGGGGTCGGGCAGGAGTCCGACAGCACGCCCGGGGTTCCCCACTTGGGCGCCGGGTCGGCGGAGTGCAGCTCGTGGTCGTAGGTGTAGAGCACGTAGACGTACGGGTTGGCCGGGAACCCCGGGGCCAGAGCCAGCCCGAGCAGACCGCGGTCCCAGTAGTTGTAGACGTTGGTGCTCAGGTCGGCGAAGACGCCCGGTGTCGGGTCGGACAGGGACTCGAAGACCTTGATCACCCCGGTCTTCTCGGCCACGAAGATGCGTCCGTCGGGGCTGAACCGGACCGCGGTCGGGGTGTCGAGGCCGCTGAGGGCGACCGTGTCCTGGAAGCCGAGCGGCAGGACCGCGCTGGCGACCGCCTGGGCGGGAGCGGCGGTGCCGACGGAGAGCACCGCGGTGCTGGCCACCAGCAGCAGGCTCAGCAACAGCCCCTGGGCGTGGTGTCGGCGCCTGTTCCCGCGCCGTCGAGCGCCCCGGTCGTTCCCCGATGCGCCCGTGCTGTTCCCGTATGCGGCCACGCTGCCGCCTGCCCCTCGAACCACGATTCCCCCGTGTGTCGCTGTCCCCTGGCGCAGCTCGCGTCCCCACGCTCCGCCGCCCCCTACGGGGCGAAGCCTAAAGGGCCCGGTGGTCGTCCCGTGGTCGTGGTGATCCCTGCGTTATGAGAAGGAGATCTCGGCCGGCGGGTGCGGGGCCGGTCCCGGTGTGGGGGGTCGGCGGGGAAAGCGCGACGAGGGGCGGCACGTGTAAACGTGCCGCCCGTGGTCGGGACTCATGCTGGGGTCAGCGAGCTAGCGGAGCCAGGTGGTCTTGCGGGTGGTCTGGGTTCCCTGGACGATGAGGACGTCGCAGACCGCCCCCTGGACGACGGCGGCGGGCACCACGCCGAGCGTGCCGCCGTCCGCGGCGCCGAGGCCCCGGTTGCCGACCACGATCAGGTTGGCCGGGTTGTCGCCGGCCACCCGCAGCAGGGCCTGGGCCGGGTCGCCCCGCACCACCCGCTGCTGGATCCTCCGGACGCGGTCCGAGGTCAGGTGGGCGACCGTGGTCCGCATGGCCGCCTGGGCGGCCGCTTCACCCTCGAGGATCTTGCGACCACCCTCGGCTTCGGCGCCACTGATCCCGTACGCCGCGACGACCACCACCGGGGCGTCGGCCTCCGCCGCCACCGCGTGGGCCCGGTCGACGGCGTACAGGGAGGAGGGGGTTCCGTCAGATCCGACGATGACCTGGTGGTAGACGGTGATACTCCGCGGGCTGCCCAGCGGCATCAGCTCGGACTCCTCGCTGTCCTGGGGCGGGTTGATCCACAGCATGGCGACCGCCGCGCAGAGCAGCAGGGCGCCCGACAGCATGATGGCGTTCGAGCCTTTCCCGCCCAGGAGGTGGGTGAAGATCCAGCCGAAGGAGACGTTCTGGATCAGCATCGGGACCACGATCATCATGTTCACGATGCCCATGTAGACGCCGGAGCGCTCCCTCGGCACCATGCTCGCCACCATGATGTACGGGATGCCCAGCATCGAGGCCCAGGCGATCCCGAGGCCGATCTCGGGCACGAGCAGGGCGTACTGGTTGTGCAGGTTGGCGAAGATCAGCAGGCCCACGCCGCCGAAGACCAGGGCGGCCGCGCCGACCTTCTTGGCCCCGAACCTCTGCGCGATCGGGATCAGCGACAGGGCCGCAAAGATGGTGATCAGGTTGTACATGCCGTTGACCGCGCCGACCCAGCCCGAGGCTGCCTCGGACACCGGCCTGGCCGGGTCGGTGGAGGCGAAGGCGGGCACCGACTCGGTCATACTCACGGCCACGAACTGCCAGTAGACCGCCATCGCGAACCACTGGAACAAGAAGACCAGCCCGATCTTGTGCATACCGACCGGCATCTCGCGCACCGCGCTGGAGATCTCCTTGAAGAAGCCGGACGGACCGCCCTGCTTGGCCCGCATCTCGGCGAGCTCCTCCGCGGTCGGCGGAATCTCCTTGGTCGTGAGCACCGACACCAGGATCGATCCGATGGAGCAGACGGCCCCGATCCAGAAGCACACGAAGACCCAGTAGGGGATGCCGGCCGCCGTGCCGCCGGTGACGACCTGCTGGAAGACGAGCAGGGACAGGTTGGCCAGCACCGCGCCCAGCCCCACGAACATCGACTGGACCAGGAAACCCCGGGCGAGCTGGTTCGTCGGCAGCCGGTCGGAGATGAAGGCCCGGTAGGGCTCCATCGCGGTGTTGTTGCTGGCGTCCAGCAGCCACATGAACATGAACGCCATCCACAGCGCTCCGACGAAGGGGAACAGGAAGAGCATCACCATGCAGCCCAGGGCGCCGGCGATGAAGTAGGGCTTCCGGCGTCCGAACCGGCCCCAGGTGCGGTCGCTCGCCGCGCCGATCAGCGGCTGGATGATGAGACCGGTGACGGGGCCGGCGAGGTTGAGCAGCGGGAGCTCGTCAGGCTTGGCCCCGATGAAGGTGAAGATCGGGTTGACCGCCGACTGCTGCAGGCCGAAGCTGAACTGGATGCCGAAGAACCCGAAGTTCATCAGCAGGATCGCCATGGTCGACATCGGAGGTTTGCGAGCCACCGCCGGGTCCTGAGCGATCGGTTCGCGTTGGGTAGTCGTCATGGATACCTCACAGGTCGGGGGTTGCGCCGGACAGTGATGCACGCCCAGGGGTCAGGGCGAGCGGGCTGAGCCAGCCCGAATAAAAGCTTGGCAAGAAGGGGGAAACGTTTCATCCGGAGTCTGCACCCGGCTGCGTTGGGTTGGCAAGAGTCTGAGCCGGCCGTTCTTCGTGGTCGGCCGACCCGGTTGGCCGAGGTGGTGGGGTGTCAGGCCCGGTGGCTTAGCCTTGCGCCATGAATGACCAGCCCGGACCCACAGGGCCGGGTGGCCGGGCGAACATCCTCGACGTGGCGGCACTGGCTGGGGTGTCGGCCGCCACCGTGTCCAGGTCGCTGCGCGGCATGACCAAAGTGGCGCCGGAGACCCGGCAACGCGTGCTGGACGCCGCCCGTGAGCTCTCGTACGCGACCACGGTCCAGCCCGCTGGGGGCCGCGGGGCCCGTCGGACGGTGGCCGTGATCGTTCCGTTCATCACGCGGTGGTTCTTCAGCACGGTCACCGCCGCCGCGGCCGACCTGCTCCGCGGACAGAACTTCGACGTTCTGCTCTACCACCTCGGCGGAGTCGAGGAGCGGGACCGCTTTTTTGACCAGATGCCGCTGGCCGGCCGGGTCGACGGCATCTTGACGCTGTCGATGCCGTTGACCGAACGTCACACGCTGTCGCTGCGCGCGCTGGGCATCCCGTTGGTCAGTGTCGGCTCGACCATTCCGGGTTCCCCGTCGGTGGGGATCGACGAGGCCGGGGCGGGCCGGGCGGCGGCCAACCATCTGCTGCACCTGCGACACGAGCACATCGGCTACATCGCCGCCGTGGCCGATGACCCCCGCTTCGAGTTCGCCTCCTCCTCGCTCCGCCGGGTCGGGTTCGGGGAGGCCCTGAGCCGGGCCGGCCTTACCCTCGCGGACGAGCTGGTCGCCGCCGGACCCCACGGTCTGGAGGGCGGTGCGTCGGCGATGGGGGAGCTGTTGACCCGTACGGTGCTGCCGACGGCGGTCTTCGCCGAGTACGACGAGCTGGCCATCGGGGCTCTGTGGGTGTTGCGCCGGGCGGGACTGCGTGTCCCCGAGGACATCTCGGTGATCAGCGTCGACGACCACGAGATGGCCAGCATGCTCGACCTGACCACGATGGCCCAGGGCGTCCCCGAGCAGGGCAGCCTCGGCGCCCAGCTCCTGATGGACGTGCTCGACGGCGGGGCCGTGTCGGTGGAACCGGTCGTGATCCCGACGCGGCTGGTGCTTCGGGGGACGACGGGTCCGGCCCCCCGACCCCTACGCCGGGGTCAGGACGGCAATGCCGCCGGGGGCGACCCGGACCCGGACCCCGAGACCGTTCCGCGCGGCTAGTCCCGTGGTCGTGCCGGCGAGCGCGGAGCCGGAGCTGTAGGCGTACGAGAACGGCTGCCCGACCTGGTGCAGCGACGCATCCACGGTGACCCAGACCTCGCGGGTCGACCCCAGATCGGTGTTGACGGCCCAGACGACCTCGCGGCGGGACAGGATGCGGCTCCACGCCACCACCGAGGTCATCCGGTCCCCGATCCGGCCCGGCGGGCCGAACTGTTGGCCGTGGTCGGAGATGGGCGAAGGGACTGCCGGCCGCGCCGCAGGGTGACCTCGCGGTGCCTGTTCGCTGCCGTAGTAGACGCAGGGGACGCCGAGGGTCAGGACGTTCAGGGCGGGGGCGGCGGCGGCCAGCCCGGGGCCTTCCGGCGCGGCGGCGAAGCGGGCCTGGTCGTGGCCCTTGTGGACTCGTCGTGGTCGTCGTGGGAGGTGACGACGTGGTCGCCGAACCAGGACCACCTCGAGAACACCGCCACGGGCTGGAGCGACCCGGAGAGCCAACGCTGTCATAGCGGTCGGCGTCGTAGCCG
>JBBQAB010000317.1:0-4101 GCA_038198385.1 Propionibacteriales bacterium | reverse complement strand
CGCGGTGGCCGCCGGGCGCGACGCCTACTTCGGCGGGGTCTCCGGGCTCAGCGCCCGGGGCGGCGGGGCCGACCCCCGCCGCAACGGCAGCGTCATCCTGCTCTGAGGCCTTCAGCGGGCCGCAGGCGGACGTCAGGGGGCGGGCGTCAGGGCCCGCGGTCGGACGTCAGAGCCGGTTGCCAAGCGATTCGGGTTAGGCTCACCGGGCCACGGGAAAGGGAACTCGGTGTGAGTCCGAGACTGCCCCGCAGCGGTGAGTGGGAACGACCGTCGTCATCACGCGCGGACCTTGTGGTCCGACGTCGTGCGTGATCAAGCACTGGGCCCCGCGCCCGGGAAGCGACGACCAGTAGGAGTCCGGGTGCCACAGTCCGGGCGCGACCACGAGTCCGAAGACCTGCCCGCGGTGCACAGACCGTCGGTCTGTGGTCTCCACGGGTCTCGAGGGAAGGCCGCGCAATGTTCAGCCGCGCCGTTTGTACTGTCCTGGCTGCCTCGGCAGCCTCCGTCGTGCTCGTCACCGGGTGCAGCGCACCCACCAGCACGGCTCCACGATTCACCGGCACCTCGCCGAGCACCGCATCCTCGACCGGCTCGGGCTCCACCACCGAGGCGGCCGCACCCGTCCCGGGGGTCGACCCGGACGGGTGCATCACCGACTTCGACGACAGCGTCGACTACTTCGGGGTCAAGCAGACACTCGAGCTCGCCACCAACTTCACCCTGGCCTACCACCGCTCCTACCAGGTGCTCACGGTCAGGCAGCCCGTGGTCGGGGGCAAGCCCGCGCGGTACGTCCTCGTCCGCTGCGGGGCGCCGACGCCCAAGCTGACCGGCGACCTCGCCGGGTCGACCGTCGTCACCACTCCGGTACGCAGCCTCTTCTCCGCCTCGACCACGCACCTGCCGAGCCTCGAGGCCCTGGGCCGGCTCGACGTCCTCACCGGGGTGGCCACCAAGGCCTTCGTCTCCTCGCCCGCGGCCCAGGAGCGCGCAGCCTCGGCCGACGTCACCGAGTTCGCCCCGGCCGGGACCACGGACGCCGAGAAGGTCATCGCAGCGAAGCCCGACCTGCTGGTCACGGCGGGCTACGACGACCCGGCGTACGCGATCCTGCGTGAGGCGGGTGTCGCGGTGCTGGCCGACGCCGAGTTCCTCGAGGCGGACCCGCTGGGTCGGGCCGAGTGGGTCAAGTACTTCGCCGCCCTCACCGGGACCGAGCAGCAGGCCGCCCACACCTTCACCACGATCCGCGACGCCTACCGTGCGGTGGTGGCCTCCGCGGCCGGCGCACCGGCGGTCGACACCGTCCTGAGCCAGCCGTACCAGGGCGTCTGGTCGGTCCCGGCCGGCGGCAGCTACGCCGGCCGTCTGCTCCGGGACGCCCAGGGCACCTGGCCCTGGGTCACCACCACGACGACCGGCTCGGTGGACACCGACCTCGAGACGGTGTTCGCCCGGTCGGGAAAGGCCCCGACGTGGGTCTCCAGTGCCAACTGGACGACCAAGGCCGAAGCCCTCGCCGAGGAGCCCCGGTTCGCCCAGTTCGCCGCGTTCTCGACCGGGAACGTCTGGGCCCCGAGCCTCCAGGTGACCCCGGCCGGAGGCAACAACTACTTCGAGCTCGGGGTGCTGCGGCCGGACCTGACCCTGGGCGACCTCGTGGCGATCCTGCACCCCGACCTGGCGCCGGGCCACACCTTCACCTTCTACCAGCAGCTGTCGTGAGACCGCTCCGGTGAAGGAACCGCGGTGAGACCCGCGCTGGTGCTGCCCGGCCTGGCCGTCCTGACTGGACTCGTGGTGGTGCTCGCCGTCTCCGTCGGCTCCGTCAACATCCCCGTCGGCGCCGTCTGGTCCTACCTGGTGGGCGGCGACGCCGGGAACCCCACCTGGACCGTGCTCCTGGACCGCATCCGGGTCCCGCGGGTCGCCACGGCGGGGCTCGCGGGAGCCGGCCTCGCCGTGGCCGGGCTGATGATGCAGACCCTGTTCGCCAACCCGCTCGCGGACCCCTACATCCTCGGTGTGTCGTCCGGCGCCAGCCTCGGCGTCGCCGCCGTCACGCTGGGCAGCGGTACCGCGGCGTCCAGCTTCGTGGCGGTGGCCGGGGCCGGGCGAATCGGTGTGGTCGTCGCGGCGGCCCTGGGCTCGGCCGCGGTCCTCGGGCTGGTGCTCTTCCTCGGCCGCTGGGTGTGCTCGGTGGTCACGCTGCTCATCCTCGGCGTGATGATTTCCTCGGCCGTCGGGGCCCTGGTCAGCCTCTTGCTGGCGTTCGCCGACCCGGCCCGCCTCCAGCGCTACGTACTCTGGGGCCTCGGCTCGTTCGGCGGCGTGACCAGGGGCGACCTGTGGGTCCTCGGGCCGGCGGTCGTCCTCGGGGTCCTCGCGGCCGTGCTCCTGGGTCGGCCGCTCAACGCGCTCCTGCTGGGTGAGCGGTACGCCCGCTCGATGGGCGTCAACGTCGCCGCGGTCCGCGTGGTGGCCGTGGTCGCGACCGCGTTGATCGCCGGCACGGTCACGGCGTACTGCGGTCCGATCGCCTTCCTCGGCATCGCTGTCCCCCACCTCGCCCGCCTCGTCATCGGCACCTCCGACCACCGGGTGCTGCTGCCCGCCGCGGTCCTGATGGGCATCGTCGTCTCGATCCTGTGCGCCGTGGTCGCCCAGCTGCCCGGAACCGAAGCGGTGCTGCCGATCAACATCGTCTCCGCCCTCATCGGAGCGCCCGTGGTGGCGGCGGTCCTGCTGCGGTCCCGGCGCCTCGCCGCCGGAGCGGTCTGATGGGGAGCACGTACGAGGGCCTGCACCTCGACCAGGTCGAGGTCGGCTACCGCTCCGTGCGGCGCTGGCCCCGCTCCGGGGGGGACCACGTCGTGGTGTCCGACGTGCACGCGGTCGCCCGTCCCTGCGAGGTCACGGCCGTCCTCGGTCCCAACGGCGCCGGCAAGTCGACCCTGCTGCGTTCGCTGATGGGGCTGCAGCCGCTGCTCGGCGGCACCGTCGAACTCGACGGCACCGACCTCGCCGGCCTGTCGGCCCGCGACCGGGCCCGCCGCACCGCCGTGGTCCTCACCGACCGTGTCGACGTCGGGCTGCTCACGGGCCGTGAGGTGGTCGAGCTCGGCCGGCATCCACACCGCGGCTTTGCCCGTCGCCTGTCCGCCGACGAGCACGCGCTGGTGACCCGCCGGCTCGCCGACCTGCACGCGCTCAATCTCGCCGACGCGCCCGTCAACGAGCTCTCCGACGGGCAGCGCCAACGCGTGCTGCTCGCCCGGGCGCTCGTCCAGGAGCCCGACCTCCTCATCCTGGACGAGCCCAGTGCCTTCCTCGACGTCGGTGCCCGCGTCGACCTGATGGCGCTGCTCGCACGGGTCGCGGCCGAGTCCGGGATCTGCGTGGTCGTCTCAACCCACGAGGTGGAGCTCGCGTTGCGGATGACGCGATGGCTGTGGGTGATCAACGGGTCACGCCTGGTCAGCGGCACCCCGGACGCGCTCATCGCCAGCGGGGCGATCGGCGACGTCTTCGAGACCGAGGCCACCCACTTCGACGCCGCCAGCCGGACCTTCCGGCTGCGGATCCATCCCCGGCGTCCAGCGGGAGCGTCCCACCTCTGACCCTGATGGGCCAGCATCTAAGGTCGTGCGCGTGACCGCTTCCGCACCGTCCTCCACCTACCGTCTGCAGATCAGCGCCGACTTCACCCTCGCCGACGCCACCGGGATCCTCGGCTACCTGGCCGACCTAGGTGTCGGAGCGGTGTACCTGTCGCCCCTGCTGCAGTCCACCACCGGCTCCGACCACGGCTACGACACCGTCGACGTACGGCGGGTCGACCCCGCGCGGGGCGGTGAGGAGGCCTGGCAGGCGCTGCTGGTCGCGAGTCGAGAGGCCGGCCTCGACGTCGTCATCGACATCGTCCCGAACCACCTCGGTATCTCCGTGCCGGTCGAGAACCCCGCCTGGTGGGACGTGCTCAGGCTCGGCCCGGAGTCCCCGTACGCGCACTGGTTCGACATCGACTGGAGCCGGGGGCGGCTGGTCGTCCCCATCCTCGGCGACGACGTCACCCTGGAGGTCGTCGGCGACGAGCTG
>JBBQAB010000316.1:0-5185 GCA_038198385.1 Propionibacteriales bacterium | reverse complement strand
GATCACCGACCTGGCCGGGCTCGGTCTCACCGCCAAGCGGGCGCAGTTCGAGGCTCTGCTGGTGCTGCCCGACGGCACGATCCACGGCGGCGCCTTCGCGTTCGCCCACTGGCTGCGCTACCGGGGCGGGGCGTACGGGGTGCTCGGGTCGGCAATGCTGCTGCCGGGAGTGCGGTCCCTAGCCGCGGCGGTTTACCGGGTGGCCGCCCGCAACCGCCAGCGGATGCCGGGCGGGACGCCCGCCTGTGCGCTGTCCCCCGCCGGCACGATCCCGCCGGGCCGACCTTCGACCCCGTAGCCGTGGCCCCAGCCGCCTGTGCGATGCGTTCGCGTGACGACACGGCCCGGTCTGCGGCTCGACCGTACGGCTCGGCCCGGGTGACCATCACTGAGGCGGGGTCTCGTCCTGGACCAGCCAGACCTGGCGGACCGGCGGCCAGTCCCGGTGCCGGGCGGTCCAGCCGTCCACGACCGTAGCGAGCAGGCTCGGGTCAGCCACGATCTGGGATGCGGGCCTCGACCTCGGCCCGGCTGATGCCGGCCGTCTCGACCTGCAGGTGCAGGTCGGCCCGCCGGGCAGCACCCCCGCGAACCCAGGTGCGCAGCAGCACCCACACAAACCCCAGGTGCAGGGAGCCCCGGGTGGGTCACCCGCGGGTACGGGACTTCGACCAAGCCGCCTCACGCGCACCAGCCAGCCGGTAGCGTTTCTCTCAGCTGCTCTGGTCAACCCCCCGAAGGGCAACGACGCCCGGTGAACGGACCGGGTTCTCCAGCCGACGGGCTCGACCACGGAGGGCAGCACCATCAGCACCCAGCGGACCGGTCCCGGTCCCATCCAGATCGTGCACGTCGACCTCGACCATCCGCTCGGCGCCGCCGCGGCCGGCCCGGGTTACGACCGGCTGTGGGTGGTGGGCTGGCGGGCCGGTGTGCCGCAGATCATCGTGGAGATCGGCGACGTCGACGCAGGTCGGCTCGAGCGTCAGGTCCGCAGCCTCGCCCACGACCGGCCCATGGGCCCGGACACGGCCCTACCCGACCCGGTGCTGCCGCGGATCTCCGTGGTGGTCCCCACCGTCGTCCAGCGGGTCAGCGAGCTCGGCGTCTGTCTGGACGGGCTCGCCGCCCTCGACTACCCGGACTTCGAGGTGGTGCTCGTCGACAACCGCCCCACCCTTCCCATCGACGACCCGCTGCCCGCGCTGCTGGCCGACCGAGCGTACGTCCGCGCGGTGCGGGAGCCCGAACCGGGCATCTCGGCCGCCCGGAACGCCGGCACCGCGGCCGCGACCGGGTCGGTGGTCGCCTTCACCGACGACGACGTCCGGGTCGACCCGCACTGGCTCCGGGCCGTCGGGACCCGGTTCGCCGCCGACCCCTCGGTCGCCGCGGTCAGCGGGCTGATCCTGCCGGCGGAGCTCGAGACGCCCGCCCAGATCTACTTCGAGCGGTTCTACGGCGGCTTCGGTGGGGTCCGCAGCTATGTCCCCGCCGTCCTGTCGACCGGCCGAGGACTGCGCGGCCGGGCCATGGTCGAGGTCCGCAACCCCTACGGGGCCCACCTCAGCTCTTTCGCGCTCTACGGTGCCGGGGCGTACGCCGCCGGAGCCAACATGGCCTTCCGGCGCTCCACCCTGCAGTCCATCGGCGGCTTCGACCGTGCCCTCGGGACGGGCACGCCGTCCCGCGGCGGGGAGGACCTTGCCGCCGTCATGACCGTGCTGTGGGAGGGCGGCTCGTTGGCGTACGAGCCGGGCGCGGTCGTGTTTCACAAGCACCGTGAGCACTACGACCAGCTGGTCGTTCAGCTGCGCGGGAACGGTCTCGGCTTCACCGCGATGCTGACCTCGCTGGTGCTGCGCGACCCGCGGCACCTGGTCGGACTGGGGCTGCTGTTGCCCCTGGCCCTCCGGCGGATGGGTGGCCAGACGCTGGGCCGGCTGCGGCGGGGGTCCGGCGCTGAGTCCGACGACCGCGCCACGCCCGCCCCCTCGGGTACGGCTCTGGCCGGCACTGCGGTCGTGGACCCGACGGCCGACCTCGGCCCGGACGCTGACCTCAGCGCGGGCTCCACTGTCGGGCCGGGCGCCACCGTCAGCCCGGGCGAGGGGTCCGGCTACCCCCGGGCCCTGGTGCTGCACGAGCTCCTCGGGATGCCCCAGGGGCCGTGGGCCTACCTGCGCAGCCGCCGCCGGCTGCGGACCGGGGCCGCCCCGAGCTCGGCCCCTGCTCGCAACACGGTCGGAGGGGCACGGCCGTGACCGACGCGCCGCCGAGCGAGGAGGGCGGACCGGGTCGGGCGGCCAGCCTCTGGACCAGCCTGGTCGAGGACCTGGACGATGCCGTCCGGCATCTGCTCCTGGTCTCGGTCGCGGGCTCGGTCCTGCTCCCCCGGATCGCCCGGAAGCTGATCTACCGGGCCGCCGGGGCGTCCCTGGAGTCGGCTCCCGGACCCGGGTTCGTCTTCCAGGGACCCGGACGCCACCTCAAGGTCGGAGCCGACGTCTACATGAACTACCGGGTCTACGTCGAGGCACTCGCTCCGGTGAGCATCGGAGCCGGGTCCGCTCTGGGGATGGACGTCCTGATCCTCACCAGCCACCATCCGCTGACGCCTGAGGGTCGCTGGCAGCAAGGCGCCGAGGGTCGGCCGGTCACCCTCGGGCAGCGCGTCTGGGTCGGGGCCCGGGCGGTCATCCTGCCGGGGTCGGTGATCGAGGACGACGTCGTGGTCGCAGCAGGGGCCGTGGTCAGCGGCCACTGCCGCACCGGGGGTCTGTACGCCGGGGTGCCCGCGCGGCGCATCCGCGAGCTGACCGACCGCCCGGGCCCACCGACCGATCCCGCTGTCCACGGGAGCTGACTCCCCAAGACCCTGCTCCGACCGCCCCCGCTCCCCCGGGGACCCGACTCCTACCGGGCCCAGCTCGGGCCCGGGCAGAGCGTGGCTCGGGCGGGACCTGGCTCAGGCGGATCCGTCGAGACCCGGCGGAAGCCGGTCCACGGCCCAGCCGAGCTCCCGGACGGCGGTGTCGAACGCGTACCGGTCGGTCATGCCTGCCACGTAGGTGACCGCAGCCCGCACCGCAGCCGAGCCGGGGTCGACGGCGAGGGCCTGGGGCAGGACGTGCGGGCGTACGGCGTAGTGCTCGACCAGGGCCTGCAGCACCTCGACCACGGCCCGGGACTGGGCCAGGGAGGCGGGGCGGACGTAGATCCGCTCGTAGTTGAAGGCCCGGAGGGCGGCCAGGGCCGCCGCGGCGTCCGGGGGCATCCCCACCTCACCGTGCACGTCGACCGTGGCCACGACGGCGCGGACGAAGGTGCTCAGCTGTTCGCGCCGGGAGCGGCCGCAGACCTCGACCACCGACGCCGGGATGTCCTGCGGGTCGACGAGGCCGGCGTGCACGGCGTCCTCGAGGTCGTGGGCGCAGTAGGCGATCCGGTCGGCCCAGCTGACGATCTCCCCCTCCACGGTCCTCGGTGCCGGCCGCGACCAGGAGTGGTTCCGGATGCCGTCCAGGGTCTCCCGGCACAGGTTGAGGTCGGCGAGCACGACGTCGGCCCCCCAGGGTCCGTGGTCGTAGCCCCCCGGGACGAACGCGTCGAACGCGTCCTCGCTGGCGTGCCCACCCGGCCCGTGCCCGCAGTCGTGACCCAAGGCGATGGCCTCGGCCAGGGCGACGTTGACCCCACTGGCCCGGGCGATCGAGGTGGCGACCTGGGCCACCTCCAGGGCGTGGGTCAACCGGGTGCGCTGGTGGTCGGTCGGATAGACCACGACCTGGGTCTTCCCGGCCAGCCGCCGGAAGGCCGTGGAGTGCACGATCCGGTCGCGGTCGCGTTCGAAGCAGGTCCGCTCGGCGTCCGGTTCCTCCTCCAGGGCCCGGTTGCCCGCCCCCTCGGCGTGGGTGGCGCCCGGTCGAAGCTGCGCCCGCTCCCGTTCCTCGCGGAGCTCCCGCCCCACGACGGGACCGGGCCCGAGCGTGGCCCGCGAGGTCGCGTGCGCCCGCACCACCGCCCCGCCCGGATGTCCGGACATCGTCTGGGCCCAGGCCCGGGTCCGGTCCGAGACCGGGTCCGCCTCAGCCACCGGAGACGCCCACCTCGGCCTCGGCCAGGTCCAGGTCGCAGCCGGAGGTGTCGTCGAGCCAGCCCTCGGGGAGCGCGACCTTGTCCCGGGGTGAGCCCTGGCGCCCGCGGGGGCTGCCCAGCTCGGTGGCGGGGAAGCCGACGTCGGCGTCCAGGGTGGCGAGCTCGGCGTCCAGCTCGGAGAAGGAGGACACCATGGCCAGCGAGCGACGGACGTCACCACCCACCGGGAACCCCTTCAGGTACCAGGCCATGTGCTTGCGGAGGTCGGTCAGGCCGTGCCGCTCGTCGGACAGTCCGGCCAGCAGCTCGGCGTGCCGTCGCAGCATCGCCGCCACCTCACCCAGGGTGGGCAGCGTCTGGCGGCCGCGGCCCGCGAACCCGTCCGCCAGGTCCCGGAACAGCCACGGACGGCCCAGGCAGCCGCGGCCGATGACGACCCCGTCGGCCCCGGTCTGCCCGACCATGGCCAGCGCGTCGGCCGCCTCCCAGATGTCGCCGTTGCCGAGCACCGGGATCGCGACGTGCTCCTTGAGCCGGGCGATGGCGGACCAGTCCGCCACCCCGGAATAGGCCTGCTGGGCCGTACGGCCGTGCAGGGCGATCGCCGCACATCCGCTCTGCTCGGCGATCCGGCCGGCGTCGAGGTAGGTGAGGTGCCCGGCGTCGATGCCCATCCGGGTCTTCATCGTCACCGGGACGCCGAAGTGGGCCGCGGCCGCGACCGTGGACCGCAGGATGGCCCCGAGCAGGTCCCGCTTCCAGGGCAGCGCTGCACCCCCGCCCTTGCGGGTGACCTTGGGCACCGGACAGCCGAAGTTCAGGTCGACGTGGCCGACCCCGTACTCCGCGCAGAGGATCTCGGTCGCCCGCCCCATGATGGTGGGGTCGACGCCGTAGAGCTGCACCGAGCGAACCCGCTCGCCCGGGTCGAACTGCAGCATGGCCAGGGTCTTGCGGTCGGCCTCCACCACCCCGCGGGAGGTGATCATCTCGCAGACGTGGAGACCGTGCAGCGCGTCCGAGGACCCGGCACCGTGCGTGCCGTCGGCGTACGCGGCGCCCTGCTCCCGGCAGAGCTGGCGGAAGG
>JBBQAB010000315.1:0-6214 GCA_038198385.1 Propionibacteriales bacterium | reverse complement strand
CGTGGAGGGCAGCCTCGACCCGATCCACGAAGGGTTCCGCACCAGCAGCGTCTGGATCCGGGCGTTCGAGGGGGTCGGTGAGCGACCCGGACGCGGCCGGGGCGCCATGCAGCCCCCGATCCCCGACCTGGTGTCTCCCGCCTCCCTGATCGAGGCCGGCATCCGGCTGGGCCACGAGACCTGGTCCCGGCAGTGCTCGCTGCTGCTGACCCGCGACGGGGCCGACCCGAGTGACATCCTCGACCCGACCACCACCGGCGAGATTCTCGACTTCATCGCCCGAGCGGGTAACAGCAGCCTGCTGCTGGTCCCCCTCGGCGCCGGCCGGGAGGCGCTGGGCTACCTCTGTCTGGGTCGGTCCGCCGGGCAGCCCGGCTGGACCGACATCGAACGCCAGGCCGCGGCGCGGCTGGGTCACGACATCGGGCGCGCCATCCTGCACGCCCGGTTGTACGAGCACGAGCAGGCGGTCGTGGAGGCGCTGCAGGCCCTCGACGGAAAGAAGGACGCCTTCGTGTCGATGGTGAGCCACGAGCTGCGCACCCCGTTGGCCTCGATCATCGGCCACCTGGAGGTGGTCCGGAGCGGGGACCTCGGCGACGTGCCGGCCACCGCGGACCGCTCGCTGGCCGCCATCGACCGCAACGCGACCCGTCTGACCAGCCTGATCGAGGACCTGCTGCTGTTGTCCAAGATGAAGGAGGGGGCCGAGCCCATGACCATCCGGGTCCTGGACCTCGCCGGGGTGGTCGAGGAGACGGTGGTCGGGCTCGAGCTCTACGCCCAGCGGCACCAGGTCGAGGTCGGGACCCGGGCCGAGATCCCCACCTGGGTCCGCGGCGAGCCGTACGAGCTGGAGCGGGTGGTCACCAACCTGATCACCAACGCGGTCAAGTTCAGCCCCGCCGGCAGCCGGGTCGAGGTGTCTCTGGACGTCGAGGACGAGACGGTCGTGCTGCGGGTCCGTGACCGGGGGCTCGGCATCTCCGCGTCCGACCAGGAGCAGCTCTTCACCCGCTTCTTCCGGTCCACGAACCGGCAGGCCCAGGACATCCCCGGAACCGGCCTGGGGCTGGCCATCGTCAAGATCATCATGGAGCGGCACGACGGCACCGTGCGGCTTGACTCCGCCCTGGGGGAGGGGTCGACCTTTACGGTCCGGCTGCCCCTGTTCACCGGTACGGCGGCCGAGCTGGGCGTGCACGAGCACCTGCCCTCGGGGGTGGGGCGGCGATGATGCCCGAGCTGCCCGGGGGTTGGTCAGGCGTGCAGCAGCCGCACCCCGGCGTACGCGGTGACGCCGACCAGCATCCAGGAGGCACCGGCGAGCACCAGGGCCCGGCCACCCGTACGCCGCAGCATGGGCAGCTGGATCTGGGTGCCCAGACCCACCAGGGCGGCGACCAGCAGCACCTGCTGGACCGTCGCCGTGCCCGCCAGGACCGGTGCGGGGACCAGCCCCGAGCTGCGGAGGACGATCGCGGCCAGGAAGCCCACGACGAAGAGCGGGACCAGGGGCGTACGGCGACCGCGGTGGGCGACCGCCGGCTGGGCTGAGCGGCGGCGCCGGAGCAGACCGACCCCGGCCACCAGCGGGGCCAGCAGCACGACCCGGCTGAGCTTGACCACGACCGCGGTGGTCAGCGCACCGGGAACCCGGCTGGCCGTCGCCACGGTCTGCCCCACGTCGTGCACGCTGGCCCCGACCCAGCGACCGAAGTCAGCGGGGTCGAGCCCCAGCGGGCCGCGGAGCAGCGGCAGCACGATGATGGCCAGGCTGCCGCAGAGGGTGACCAGGGCGACGGCCATGGCGGTGTCGTCCTCGTCGCCCTCGGCCACCTCGGACATGGCGGCGACCGCCGAGGCGCCGCAGATCGAGAACCCGGTCGCCACCAGCAGCGACCGGGAGCGGGAGAGCCCGAGGGCCCGCCCGAGGAGCTGGGTGCCGACGAAGGTCGCGGCGACGGTCATCAGGACAACAGCCAGCCCGCCTGCCCCCAGGGCGAGCAGCTCCGGGGCGGCCAGCTGGAGCCCGAGCAGGACCACCGCGATCCGCAGCAGCCGATGGGCAGCGACGTGGGTGCCCTCGTGCAGGCCCGGTCGGTGCAGGCCCAGGTTTGCCGCTGCGGCCCCCAGCACGACCGCGACGGTCGAGGCGTTGACCGAGGGCACCAGACGGGCCACCCCGAAGGCGACCGCCGCGGCCCCGGCCACGGCCAGCAAGCCCGGCCAGGCGGCGGGTGAGCCGTGGTGTCCGAACAGGTGCCGGACGTCCAACGGGGCGAGGTCGCAGTCCGGCCGGCACTGGCTCCGCCGGGGGTGCAGGGCCCGGTTCGCCAGGCTCATGAAGGGCTCCGTTCGGTGGTCGGGGGTGGCGGCGCGAGAGGGCTGGTGGCCCGGGAGAGCCGGTGGCGGGGGACAGCCGCAGCGTCCCTCGTGGTTCCAGCGTGCGGGTCGGGGCGCGTCTGCGGTAGAGGTCCCCGACGGATGAGGCCATCAGTGGCGCTGATGGGCCGTCATAGGCTCGTTCTATGGAAACTGCACGGGTGCCGGACCTGGACAGCCTCCGGCTGCTGCTCGAGGTGGCCGTGAGCGGCAGCCTGGGACGGGCGGCGGCCCAGCACGGCATCAGCCAGCCGGCGGTCTCGGCCCGGATCAGGAGCATGGAGCGACTGGTCGGGGTTCCGCTGGTCGAGCGGTCCTCCCGGGGGTCGACGCTGACCCCGGGCGGTCGCCTGGTCGCCGGCTGGGCCCGGGAGCTGCTCGACGCCGCCGAGACCATGGCCACCGGGATCGCCTCCCTGCGCTTCGAGACCGAGCAGGAGCTCCGCACCGCGGCCAGCATGACGGTGGCCGAGCACCTGCTGCCGAGGTGGCTGGTGCGCCTGGCCCGGGAGCGTCCCGAGACGGCGGTCAGCCTGCAGGCCATGAACTCGACCCAGGTCGCTGAGGCCGTGCTCGCCGGCTCGGTGGACCTCGGCTTCGTGGAGGGGCCGGACCTGGCGGCCGGGCTGGACAGCCGGGTCGTGGCCACGGACCGCCTGGCGGTGGTCGTCCCGCCGGGACATCCGTGGGCCCGTCGGCGTAGGCAGGTGAGCGCGGCCGAGCTCGTCGCCACCCGGCTCGTGCAGCGGGAGGCGACATCGGGGACGCGGACGGCGATGGAGGCGGCCCTGGCCCCGTACGGGGTGGTGGCGACCCCCCTGCTGGAACTGTCCACGACCAGCGCGGTCCGGTCGGCGGTGGCCGCCGGGGCCGGTCCGGCCGTGCTCAGCCTGCTCGCCGTGGGGGACGACATCGCGCGAGGCCGGCTGGTCGAGGTGGGCGTGGCCGGGGTCGACCTGTCCCGGGAGCTCCGGGCCGTCTGGCCGCGGGGTCAGCGGCCGGGCCCGCCGGCCCAGGACCTGCTCCGGATCGCGGCGGCGCGAACCTCGACGCGACCGACCGTACGGGGGCAGGATGGGACGCCGGGGCCGGACTGAGGAGGCGCGATGCGGGGACGGCTGCACCACGTGGCTCTGGACTGCCCCGACCCCGTGCGGTTGGCCGGGTTCTGGAGCGAGGTGCTCGGCCACCCGGTCACCTACGCCGACGACGACTGGGTGGTGGTGGCCGCCGACGACCACACCTCGGGGCTGGCCTGCCAGCGGGTGCCCGGGCACCTCCCTCCGACCTGGCCGGAGGGACCGGTGCCCCAGCAGGTGCACCTGGACGTGATGGTCGAGGACCCGGACGCGGCCCGCCCCTGGCTGCTCGGGCTCGGGGCCGTGGCCCTGGGCGGATCGGTGTACGCGGACCCGGCGGGCCACCCGTTCTGCCTGGTGCGGCGCCCGGACTGGGCAGAGCCAGTGGACTGACGGCCGCCCCCGGGACCCAGGAACCGGCCGTGGATCGTTTCCCGGCTAACGGGGCCGATCCGCTCCGGATCTCCGGTCCTACCAGCCGCGCGAGCGCCAGGTCGCGAGCTGGCCGCGCTCGGCCCCGAGGGTGGTGTCGTCCCCGTGGCCCGGGTGCACGACGGTGTCGTCGGCGAAGCGCCCGAAGATCTTCGCCTCCAGGTCGTCCAGCAGCCGGGTGAAGTCGGCCGGGCTCTGGGTCCGACCCGGGCCCCCGGGGAACAGGCTGTCGCCGGTGAGGAGATGGGTGACCTCACCCCCGGTGTAGGCCAGCGTGATGGACCCCGGGGTGTGCCCTACCAGCCCGATCACCTCCAGGGTCTCCGCACCCAGGGCCACGGTGTCGCCGTCCCAGGCCCCGGCCACGTCGGTGACGCCGGCGCCCTGGCTGACGGCCTGGACGTCGGGTTCGCCGGCCACCAGGTCCGGCCCCTTGCGGTCGGCGACCTCGGCCAGCGCCTGCCAGTGGTCACCGTGCCGGTGGGTGGTGACGATGGTGGCGACCGGGGCGGCCCCGAGCAGGTCCAGCAGCCGGGGGGCGTCGGCGGCGGCGTCGACGAGGACGGCGGCGCCCTCGGTGGGCTGGAGCAGGTAGGCGTTGTTGTCCATCTCGCCGACGCTGATCTTGGTCAGGGTGACGGTGGGGGACAGCGTCAGCGTCAGCGGCCCGCCCTCGGCGTCCACGTGGTTCAGTCCGGTCACAGCTGCCTCCTCGGTGGGGTGCCGCGCTTACCGGGCGGCCACCGGTCGGCGGCGTCCCGGACACGGCCCTGGCTACCTTACCCACGGCACGGGAGGGCGGGCGGGCGTGGGCTCAGAAGGCCGGCAGCCACGGCGGCGCGCCCGCGCGATTCAGTTCTGTCAGAGGGCCCACATACGATGGCGGGCGTGAATGACCGCCTCATCGTCCGCGGTGCTCGAGAGCACAATCTCCGGAACATCTCGCTCGATCTCCCCCGAGACGCGATCATCGTCTTTACCGGTCTGTCGGGCTCGGGCAAGTCGAGCCTCGCCTTCGACACCATCTTCGCCGAGGGCCAGCGCCGCTACGTCGAGTCGCTCTCGGCGTACGCCCGGCAGTTCCTCGGCCAGATGGACAAGCCGGACGTGGACTTCATCGAGGGCCTGTCCCCGGCCGTCTCCATCGACCAGAAGTCCACCAGCCGCAACCCCCGCTCCACGGTCGGCACGATCACCGAGGTCTACGACTACCTCCGGCTGCTGTTCGCCCGCGCGGGCCGGCCGCACTGCCCGATCTGCGGCGAGCCGATCAGTCGTCAGTCCCCGCAGCAGATCGTGGACCGGCTGATGGCCCTGCCCGAGGGCACCCGCTTCCAGGTGCTCGCCCCGGTGGTCAGCGGGCGCAAGGGGGAGTACGTCGAGGTCTTCCGGCAGCTCGCCTCCGACGGTTTCAGCCGGGCCCGGGTGGACGGTGAGGTGGTCCAGCTGACCGAGCCGCCGGTGCTCGACAAGAAGTACAAGCACAACATCGACGTCGTCGTGGACCGCCTGGCGGTGAAGCCCAACGTGAAGCAGCGGCTGACGGACTCGGTGGAGACAGCGCTGGGTCTGGCCCAGGGCGTCGTGGCCATCGACTTCGTGGACCTGGACGCCAAGGACCCGCAGCGCGAGCGCCGCTACTCCGAGAAGATGGCCTGCCCCAACGACCACGACATCGCCATCGACGAGCTCGAGCCCCGGCAGTTCTCGTTCAACGGACCCTGGGGCGCCTGCCCGGTCTGCTCCGGGATCGGGACCCGGATGGAGGTCGACCCCGAGCTCGTCGTCCCCGACGACGAGAAGACCCTGGCCGAGGGGGCGCTGGCCCCCTGGGCCTCCGCCCACGTGGCCGACTACTTCATCCGGTTGGTCGACTCGCTGGCCAAGGAGGCCGGGTTCAGCACCGACGTCCCTTGGCACCGGTTGCCCGCTGCGGCCCAGAAGGTGCTGCTCTACGGGGTGCCCGGTCAGGTGCACGTGCGCTACAAGAACCGCTACGGCCGCGAGCGGAGCTACAACGCCTCCTACGAGGGCGTCGTCTCCTACATCGAGCGCCGGCACGCGGAGGCCGAGACCGACACCTCTCGCGAGCGGTTCGCCGGCTACATGCGCGAGGTGCCGTGCACCGCCTGCCACGGCGCCCGCCTCAAGCCGACCTCGCTGGCCGTGACCCTGGGCGGCAAGAACATCGCCGAGATCTCCTCCATGTCCATCGACGGGGCTGCGGCCTTCCTCAGCGCGCTCGAGCTGAGCGACCGGGAGAAGCAGATCGCCGAGCGGGTGCTCAAGGAGATCAACGAGCGGCTGAGGTTCCTGCT
>JBBQAB010000314.1:0-2460 GCA_038198385.1 Propionibacteriales bacterium | reverse complement strand
GGGGTCACCTCGACGTCGTAGTCGCCGGCGGACGCGCGACCGGCGGGCAGGAACAGCTCGGGCGCACCGGGACGGCTCACGCGGCTCACCGGACCATCGAGACCGCGGTGTCGACCGCGCGGGCCACGTCGTCGTCGGCGGGGTAGAGCATCGTGCGGCCCAGCACCAGACCGCGGACCGAGGCCAACCGCAGGGCGGCCCGCCAGGCGGCGTACGTCTGGTCCGGGTTGCCGTCCGGGTCGCCGCCCAGCAGCAGGGTGGGCATGGTCGTCGCCTCCATCACCCGCTCCATCTCCTCGACCACGGGCAGCTTCATCCAGGTGTACGCACTGGAGGCCCCCAGGCCCTGCGCGATCTGGATGGAGCGGATGACGGCGTCCGGGCTCAGGTCGTTGCTGACCTGGCCGTCGACCCGTCGGGACATGAAGGGCTCGACCAGCGCGATCAGCTCGGCCCGGCTCAGCTCGGTGACGGCCTGGCCGCACTGCTCGAGGGTGGCCACCGTGCCCGGGTCGTCCAGGTCGATCCGGGCCAGCATCTTGGCCCCGTCGAAGCGGGCGTCGACGGTGCCCTGGACGTCGTAGCCGGTCCGCCGGTCGTCCATCTCGAAGGACGCCCCCTGCAGACCGCCCCGGTTCATCGAGGAGAAGACGAGCTTATCCTCCAGGGCGCCGAGCAGCAGCAGGTCCTCGGCGATGTCCGCCGTGGCCAGCAGACCGTCGACCCCGGGTCGCTCCAGGGCGGTCGCGAGCCGTTCCAGCAGGTCGAGCCGGTTGCCCATGGCCAGCGGACGACCGCCGGCCGACAGGGCCCCGCGTGCGGGGTGGTCGCACGCCACGATCATCAGGCGACCGTCGGGGCCGAGCAGGTCACGCCGCCGCCGCGACGCCAGCAGCTGCCGGATCCGCTGCGGCTCCCGGGCCCGGACCTCGTTGATCTCACGCACGCTCCCCACAAATCCGCCGGCCGCCGGGGCGTGGCTGCGGGGGGACAGGATGTCGGTGGTCACGGTGGTCAGCGTCCCGTCGGGTTGACGTGCACGGCCATGGCGTCGGAGCGCCCGGCGTTGGGGTCGCCGCCGGCGAGCAGGGTGTCGATCTCGGCCTCGGTCGGCATCGCGGTCGAGCACTCCAGCCGGGAGGCCACGATGGCGCCGGCGGCGTTGGCGTTCTGCAGGACCTTGGCCAGCGGCCAGCCCGCCAGCAGGCCGTGGCACAGCGAGCCCCCGAAGGAGTCGCCGGCGCCGAGGCCGTTGAGCGGCCGGATCGGGATGGGCGGCGACTCGACCCGCTCGGTGCGGGTCTTGGCCAGCACCCCGCGGGGCCCCTGCTTGACGATGGCCAGCTCGACCCCGGCGTCCAGCAAGGCGTCGGCCGCCCGCTCGGGATCGGTCTCCCCCACCGCGACCTCGCACTCTGCGCGGTTGCCCACCGCGACTGTCACCTGCGGCAGGACAAGGCGGATCTGCTCGGTGGCGTGCGCCGGGGTCTTCCAGAACATCGGCCGGTAGTCCAGGTCCAGGACGGTGAACTCCCTGCGGGCCCGGGCCTCCAGCACGGCGAAGTGCGACTCCCGGCTGGGCTCCTCGCTGAGCCCGGTGGTCGAAATCCACATCAGGGCCGTGCTGCGGACGGCGTCGAAGTCGATGTCGGCGGGCCGGACCTGCAGGTCGGGTGCGCTGGGCTTGCGGTAGAACCAGAGCGGGAAGTCGTCCGGCGGGAAGATCTCGCAGAAGGTGACGGGGGTGGCGTACTCCGAGCTCACGACCACGAACCGGTCATCGACGTCGAGCTCGCGGAGCTCCCGGCGGACGTAGCGGCCGAACGGGTCGTTCCCGACCCCGGTGATGATGGCGGTCCGCCGGCCGAGCCGCGCCGCCGCCACGGCGACGTTGGCCGTGGTCCCGCCGAGGTACTTTCCGAACGTCTGCACGTCCTCCAGCCCCACGCCCACCTGCAGCGGGTAGATGTCCACACCCGCCCGACCGAAGGTCAGAACCTCCAGCCCAGGTCCCGGGCCGAAGGCCCCGCGGTCAGGGTCAGAGTCGTTGCTCATGGCTCTCCTTCGGGACGCGCGGCGGCACCGTGGACCGGCTCCGGTTGAACCGTACGGTCTGGGCTCGATTCGTGTCAACCTTTGTTAGGACAAATGGTCAAGGCCTGCCGGTGGCCGTTTCCCACCGGTCAGAGATCACCCTCGAGGAACTGCGCTCGGCCGAGCCCGGAGGACCAGTCGTCGGGGTCGTTGGCGGTCACCGAGACGATCAGGTCCTCCGGACGCAGGCCGCAGTCGGCCTCCAGCCGCCGGGCCAGCTGCGCGTAGAGCGCCCCTTCTGCTCGGTGGAGCGGCCCTGGGCATCGCGAGTCTCGTTTGTTCGGACATACAGCTGGGTTCGGACCTACGGCTGGGTGGGGCAGGAGACTGTTGTTCGGAGACGAAGCCCAGGGTGGGAGGGACCCG
>JBBQAB010000313.1:0-6501 GCA_038198385.1 Propionibacteriales bacterium | reverse complement strand
GCCTCCTCCAGCTCGCGCAGCAACGCCGTGGGCACGTGCTCATGGTCGAAGGTGATGACGTCGCAGCGGGCGGCGAAGGCGTGCACGGTGGCCGGGTTGGTGTAGTCCCCCACGGTCACGTCGTGCACCACGCCGGCGGCCGACACGTCAGGCCCCTCGGCCAGCAGCGCGACCCGGACCCCGAGCGGGACCGAGGCGGTGTACATCATGCGGGCCAGCTGGCCGCCTCCGATGATGCCGACCACGAAGGGGCGGGAGTGGGGCACAGCGAGGTCGGTCACGGGATCTGAGCCTAGTCACCCCACCGCGAGCCCCCGTGCGGTGTCCGCCCGCGCGCGACGGAGATGAGTTGTGGAGAAGATTCGGCCTGGAGTACCGGGCGAGATTTTCTCCACAACTGTGTGGGCTCAGCGCAGCCGGAAGATGACCCCGCGCTGCACGAT
Source organism: Propionibacteriales bacterium (assembly GCA_038198385.1). Lineage (GTDB taxonomy): Bacteria > Actinomycetota > Actinomycetes > Propionibacteriales > Propionibacteriaceae > Microlunatus. Next base: position 6,058 of record JBBQAB010000313.1, on the reverse strand, counting down.
GAAGTTGACCGTCGTGGCGACCCCCTGGGCGACGACGAAGGAGCCGAGCTGGACGGCGAGCCGACCCAGGCCCTGGCCGGTCAGGAAGGTGAACATCAGGCTGAACAGTCCCACCTGGAGGGCGAAGGTGACCGCGTACAGGGCGACGACGGCCAGGAACCGCCGTCGCGAGGGCTCGGCCCGGAAGGTCCAGCGCCGGTTGATCAGGTACGCCGTGGTCGTGCCGGCCACGAAGGACAGCGCCTTGGCCGGGGTGTGGCCCAGCCCGAGGTGCATCAGCAGCACCAGCAGGCCGAAGTCGACCACCGCTGAGAGGCCGCCGGTGAGGACGAAGCGGACCAGCTGGTCCCGCAGGGGAAGCGGGCTCACCAGCGAGGCGACCGGCAGCCCGACCGGCTGCGGGAGCTGCTGGGGGTGGCTCTCGGTCACGGGTAGGCCGTCCGCTCCGACCCGTCCGGGTAGGCCGGGGACCCGAAGAGCAGCTCGGTCATCTCCGCGTGCACGTGCTCCACGTCCGGCACGTCCGGCAGCGAGATCATGCCGCCCTCGGCGGCGGTCGAGACGTTCAGGGTGCCGCAGCCCAGCATCCGGTCGGACAGGCTCCGCTCGCTGGCCACGTCGTTGATCCGGTTGAGGGGAAGCTCCAGGCTCGTCCGGGCCAGGATCCCGCGGCGGGTGATGAGCCGCCGGTCGGTCACGGTGTAGGTCGTGGTGCGCCAGCGGAGGAAGGGCACCAGGACCCACCAGACAACCAGGGCCAGGCCGAGCGCCACGATGGCCAGCTGACCGGTCGGGCGGTAGTCCTGCGGGACCAGCGCCGCACCGGCGCCCACGGCCGCCCCCACGGCGACCAGGGCCGCGGCGGGAAGGATCAGCGCCTTCGCATGGGTACGCGTGTGCAGGATCTCGTGCTCGTCGGTACCGAGCAGCCTGGCTGAGAGTCCCACCCGTCCATGCTGACACACCGGGCCACATCGCCACCGGTCCCGCGACCAGCTCCCAGGGCTGGCCGAGCCCGGCGGATGAGCCCCGGCGCCGGACCGCCGCCGCCGGGTCAGCGGGCGAGCCGGACCAGGATCTGCTCGTACGAGGCCACCATCGCCTCAGCGTCGAAGCGCTCGGCGCTGCGGCGGACGAGCCGCCGGTCGGCGTCCCGGGCCAGCTTGAGGGCCTCGGCCAGGGCGTCCGGGGAGCAGTCCCGGGCCACCATCCCGCCGTACGCGCCCACCACCTCCGCCGCCGCGCCGCTGGGGAGCGCTGCGACCGGGGTCCCGCAGGCCATCGCCTCGACCAGGGCCAGGCCGAAAGGCTCGGCCCAGATCGAGGAGGAGACGAACACGGCCCCGCGGGCGAGCTGGGCCGGGAGGGCGTGGTGGTCGATGTGACCGCGGTGCACCACGTCCTCGTCCAGACGCGGCCGGATCTGGGTCTCGAAGTAGGCCTGGTCGGAGATGGGACCGCTGAACTCGAGCCGCATCCCGGCGGTCCGGGCCGCCTCGATGGCCAGGTGCAGACCCTTCTCGGGCGTCACCCGCGCCGACCAGACGGCCAGGTCCTGCTCGCTGGTGCCGTTATCGCGCCAGCGGTCCAGGTAGACCCCGTTGGGGACGCAGGTCACCTCCGGCAGCAGACCCTGCCAGGACGCGGTGTTGTACTCGGAGACGCTCACGTACACGTGCCGCGGACCGGGCCGCCACCCCGGGGCGGTGATGATCTCGTTGACCCGCTCCAGCGTGGGTGGGGTGTGCAGCACCGTGAGCATGGGCAGGTCCGCCATCGCGACGAACGGCAGGTGCCCGAAGGAGTTGTTCAGCACCACGTCGAAGTCGCCGTGCCGGATGGTCTGGATGACCCCGTGGACGACGTCGGCCAGATGCGCCTCGGACCGGTCGACCCCGTCGGGTCCCCGATGGCGACCGAAGACGAAGTCGGCGCCCAGCACCCGGACGAGCCGGGCCGCCGTACGGCTGCCCTCCTTGGCGAACAGGGTGACGTCGTGCCCGCGGCGTACGAGCTCGTTGGCCACCACCGCGGTGTGCATCTCCGTCCCGCCCAGGAACGGGTCGGAGATCGGGTAGTGCAGGTGCGCCAGCAGCGCGATCCTCACCGGGTCACCGCAGGCCGCTCGGGGCCGTGACCGACATCGGCCCGGTCGTTCGCACGTAACGCCGCGCAGCATCGTCCCACCGGATGAGACCTCTCTCCACGAAGGCTGCCAACCAGCCCTCCATCGGCCACCAACCCCAGCGCCGTGCGAAGATCGCCCCGTTCCGCAGGATGTCGTCCAGGTGGTTCTCGGGCGGGGACTCGCTTGGATGCCACTGGTGGAGGGCGGCCGCGCCGCCGACCCAGGTGAGCGGGACGCCGGCGGCCCGGGCCCGGCAGCCGAAGTCGGTGTCCTCCGCGCCGTAGCCCTCGTACGCCTCGTCGAAGCCGCCGATACGGTGCCAGGTCGCGGCGGTAGTGGCGAAGGAGAGGGACCAGAACAGCCGGTGGTCACCGTCGCGCTGCAGCTCCTCCGGCCCCGGCACGGGGCGGGCGGGGTGGAAGCTCGCCTCGGGCAGGTCGTTCAGGTCGTAACCGGAGTCCGGCGGCGGGGTCAGGTAGGCCACCGGGCCGCAGAGCAGGCTGTCGCCGACCTCCGGGTCAGCGGCCGCCTCGGCGTACCGGCCCAGCAGGTCGGACCCGGGCAGACAGTCGACGTCGAGGAACACCAGCAGCTCGGCCCCCCGCCCCAGGGCGGCCGCCGCCCCAGCGTTCCTGGCCGCGGCCAACGGCAGACCGGAGCCCCCGGCAGGCAGCTCGACGAGGTGCACCGCGGCGTCCCCGGCCCAGCGCCGGCTCAGGGTGGAGTCGGCCATGGCCACCAGGACCTGGTCGTCGGGGCGCCGACGGGACCGGCCCACCATCTCCCGCTGCCGCTCCAGATGGGCGTGCCGACCGTGGGCGACCGTGACCAGGGCGGTCCTCACGCGCTCACGCCGTCCAGCACCGGCGCGGGTACGCCGCTGGCTAACGAGGCGATCAGGGACGCGGCCCGCGACGCACCGGACCCGTCGTTCCAGCGGGCCCAGGACGTCCCGTCAAGCCGGCGGACGCGGTCCAGCAGCAGCGGCCACTCCGCCCGGGTGGGCCACCGGCCGCAGACCCGGACCGGGGCCCAGGCCAGCCGGTCGAGGGCCTCCGCCATCGCCCGCTGCTCACCGAACGGGCGTTCCTGGGGCAGCAGGACCGCGGGGCGGCGGGCGGCGGCGATCTCCGCGACGGCGTTCTGGCCCGCGTGGCTCACCACCACGGTGGCCGAGCAGAGCAGCGGCCACGGGTCGGAGGCCCAGGTGCCGTGCTCCCGGTCCAGGTGCAGCCACTCCCAGCCCGGGGTGGCCGAGCGGGCCTGCGCCACCTCCCTGGGGCTCGCCCCCGACCCGCCCGTCCCGTTCAGCACGACGACCCGCCGCGCGAGCGCGGCACCGACCGGGTCCCGGAAGCGGGCGATCGGCCCGACGTAGCGGGCCTTGACCCCGTCGGCCGGGCGGCCGTCCCAGAGCGGCCCGACCTCGGCGGGCCAGGGGGCCAGGATGGCGCTGGAGATGTCGTAGCCCAGGCGGTGTCCGGCGTCGCCCCGGTCGCCGGGCTGGGCCACGGTCACCACGGGAACGCCGTGCAGACGGGCCAGGACCGCGACCTCCACCGAGACGTCGACGACCATCAGGCGGGGGTCGCACCGGGCGATCCAGCCGGCGATGGTGGCCATCCGGTGCCGGAGACCGGCGTGGCCGCGCGGGACGTAGTGCAGCCGGCCGTGGGCCGACAGATCCTCGCTGTCGTCCGCGCCCGCGTCGTCGGGCAGCTGCACCCAGGGGCCCCGCCAGCCCGCGGGACGCGGGGCGGTCGAGAGACCGGTGACGGGGAGGTCCAGCTCCGCCTGGATGGCGAGGGCGCGGTGCAGGTGACCGGAGCCGTGGTGGTGGATGTAGTAGCCGATCATCGCCGCGCCGCCTCCGTCCCGCGAAGGCTCGCGCCGACGACATCCCGGGAGCCTCCCGGACCCCTGGAGTTTACAGCGTACGCACAGGCCCGGAGCGCCATCGGCTCACCGTCGGGGGGACGGGCCCAGCGGCCCGACGGGGGCGGTGACCAGCGCAGACGCCGACTTCCCGCGATCTGGCCCCGGGGGTGGGGTCAGCGCAGGTGCACGACGTCGCCGGCGCCGAAGACCCGGACTCCGTCCGCGGTGCGGACCACCAGCCGACCGTCGGGATCCACGTCCTCGGCGACCCCTTCCACGACCTGGTCACCGGCGAGCAGCACCCGGACCCGGCGACCCAGCGTCGCGCAACGCTCGCGGTAGGACACGGCGAGGGCGGCGTCGTTCTCCAGGCCGGCCCAGTGGGCCAGGATGCGGTCCAGCGAGATGAGGACCTGAGCGACCAGCTGCGTTCGGGTGGTCAGGACGGCCGAGCCGCCCAGCTCCTGGGTGGCGATGGCGAGCGAGGTCGCTGTCGGCACCGGCAGCTCGTCCTGGGACAGGCTGACGTTGATGCCCATCCCGACCACGCACGCCGGACCGTACGGCGTCTCGACCCGCTCGGCGAGGATCCCGCACACCTTCCGGTCCAGGATCAGGACGTCGTTGGGCCACCTGAGCACGGCCGGGACGTCGGCCGCCTGCCGCAGCGCGTCGGAGACGGCCAGCCCGGCCAGCAGCGGCAGCCAGGTCCACCGTTCGCGGGCCACCGTCGGGGTGACCAGCACCGACAGTGCGACCCCGGTGCCCGGCGGGGCGGTCCAGCTCCGACCCTGCCGCCCCCGACCGGCGGTCTGGTGGTCGGTGACCAGGACCGATCCGGGCCGGGCGCCCGCCCGCGCCTGCGCCGCCAGGTCCGCGTTGGTCGACCCGGTCTCGCCGACCACGGTCACCTCACGCCAGAGGCGGCCGGGTCGGACCAGCTCCCGGCTCAGGGCGCGCTGGTCAAGGGGGTCTCGGTGGGGCACGCCTGCGACCCTACCCAGGTTCGCCCCCGGACACCCCCGGTCGCCACCCCCCGACGAGCCGCCCCGTCGGGCGGGTTCGCCGCGCCGCGGGAGTCGCGGAGAGGGCGGCGGCGGGGCACTAAGGTGCGCTCTATGGCACTCGACACCGGAGAACCAGCCCGCACCCACCCGGACCGGTCGACGTCCGGCGGGAACGGCGACACCGCCCCCGCCAAGCCGGGCCCGGACCCCCACACGACGGCGGGGAAGCTGGCCGACCTGGACGACCGGATGGAACAGGCCGTGCACGCCGGGTCGGCCGCCGCCGTGGAGAAGCAGCACGCGAAGGGCAAGCTCACGGCCCGGGAGCGGATCGAGCTGCTGCTGGACCAGGGGTCCTTCACCGAGCTGGACGAGTTTGCCCGGCACCGCTCCACGGCGTTCGGGATGGAGGCGCGCCGGCCGTACGGGGACGGGGTCGTGACCGGCTTCGGGACGATCGAGGACCGTCCGGTCTGTGTGTTCTCCCAGGACGTGACCGTCTTCGGCGGGAGCCTGGGCGAGGTGTACGGGGAGAAGATCGTCAAGATCATCGACTTCGCCCTCAAGACCGGCTGCCCGCTGATCGGGCTCAACGAGGGGGGCGGGGCCCGGATCCAGGAGGGCGTCGTCTCGCTCGGCCTCTACGGGGAGATCTTCCGCCGCAACACCCACGCCTCCGGGGTGATCCCGCAAATCTCGCTGATCATGGGCGCGGCGGCGGGCGGCCACGTCTACTCCCCGGCCTTGACCGACTTCATCGTGATGGTCGACGAGACCTCGCAGATGTTCATCACCGGCCCCGACGTGATCAAGACCGTCACCGGCGAGGACGTGACCATGGAGGAGCTGGGCGGGGGTCGGACCCACAACACCCGGTCCGGCAACGCGCACTACCTGGCCGCCGACGAGGCCGATGCGACCGCGTACGTCAAGGCCCTGATCGGGTTTCTCCCCCAGAACAACCTGGAGGAGCCGCCGGTCTTCGACGTCGAGCCGGACCTGGGGGTCTCCGACACCGACCGGGCCCTGGACACCGTGATCCCGG
>JBBQAB010000312.1:0-2047 GCA_038198385.1 Propionibacteriales bacterium | reverse complement strand
TGCTCTTCCGATCTCGCGCTCCTGCTCGACCTCGAAGAGACTCACGTCGTCACCCATCCGATCCGCTGATCCGGCACCGCTTTGTGCCCTGCCCCGACATTAGCGCCGCAAGCGCGCCCGGGGGCGCGGCGGGCCGGGCGCCGCCTCCGGTGACATCATGTCGGGATGGACATCGCCTCCCGCCTCGACTTCGCGGCCAGCCCTTCCGACGTGTTCGCCATGATGACCGACCGGGACTACCTCGCCGAGGTGTGCGTAGCCTGCTCGTCTCAGAGCTACGACGTGACCGTCAACGGGGCCAGCACGCAGACGTCACGGACCTTCGCGGCCCCGGACGCGGTCGCCCGGTTCACCGGTTCCCAGCTCAGCGTGGTCGAGGACACCGTCTGGTCGGCGGCGGCGCCCGACGGGTCCAGGAGCGGCTCGCTCGCCATGACCGTCACGGGGCAGCCGGTGAGCCTGAAGGGCCAGCTCCGGATCGCCCCGGGGGGCCGCGGCACCCGGGTCGACCTCACCGGCGACCTCAAGGTGGCCATTCCCCTGCTGGGCCGCAAGCTCGAGCAGTCCACGGCCCCCACGGTGCTGGCCGGCTTCGAGACCCAGCAGGTCGTCGGGACCCGCTGGCTGGCCCGCTGAACCGGCCTCAGACCGCCTTGGCCTCGCGCCGCCTCTTGGCCGCCTCGACCGACGCGCGCAGGGCGGCCACCAGGTCGACGACCTCGGCCTCGGCCGGAGCTTCGCCCTGCTCGACCATGGGCACCCCCTCGGCCTTGCTGCGGACCAGCGTCTCGACCGCCTCCCGGTAGGAGTCGGTGTGCTCGTCCGGCACGAAGTCCCCCGCGAGCGCCTCGATGAAGGACTGGGCCATGGTGACCTCGGCGTCCGACACGGTCACGTCCGCCGGCGGCGCGGCAAACGCGCCGTCACGGAGCTCGTCGGGCCACAGCATGGTGTGCATCAGCAGGACCCCGTCCCTGGGACGGATGAGGGCCAGCGCCTCCCGGGAGCGCAGGGCCACCTTGACCAGGGCACACTGGCCGCTCTTGGTCAGGGCGTCCCGCAGCAGCACGTACGGCTTCACGCCCGGCCCGTCGGCCTGCAGGAAGTAGCTCTTGTTGAAGTAGGTGGGATCGACGTCGTCCTCGTCGACGAACTGCACCACCTCCACCGACTTGTTGGAGGCCAGCGGGAGGTCGTCGAGGTCGTTCTTCTCCAGGATGACCAGGCGACCGTCGGCCAGTTCGTAGCCCTTGGCGATCTCGGCGAACGGGATCTCGCGGCCGCACTTCTCGCAGACGCGCTTGTACTTGATCCGCCCCCCGTCCTCGGGGTGCACCTGGCGGAAGCTGACGTCCTTCTCCTCGGTCGCCGAGAAGAGCTTCACGGGGATCGTCACCAGCCCGAAGGAGATGGCGCCCTTCCAGATTGAGCGTGGCATGACCCTAGTCTGCCCCGCCCGGGTCCGGCGTCGCGCCCGGACCGCCTCAGGTCAGGGCGGACAGCTCGGTGGGGGCGAACCAGAGCAGGTCGCAGTCGTCCACGAGGTCCTCGAGACCGGGATGGTCGATGGCCTCGGCGACGCTCATCCCGGCGACCAGGTCCCGGGCCCGGACCAGCGGCTCGGCGTGGGCAGGATCGTCGGAGAACACCGCCTGCACCTGGGCCCATCGCAGCCGGCTGACTTCCACCCGCCCGAACGGGTCCTCGGCCGCAGAAGGGCCCGAGGGCGGCTCCTTAGGCGAGTCAGAGGGCCGCAGCTGCTCGGCCGCCACGTCCGCCGCCAGCACGACCCGTGGGCCTTCGGACCTCACCAGCAGCGCGCTGACCCCGGCGTAGCCGAGCGCGGTGAAGTCACCGTCCTCGGTGTCATCGGGACCCAGGCCGTGGGCACTCAGCAGACCCGCCGTCACTGCATGCCCAGGACCGCCGAGGTCCTCGACCTCCCCGGCCGCCAAGTGCCGCGCCGCTTCCAGTGTGACGGGCAGATAGACGGTGGTGGTCATCAGACGGCCTTCCGTGGAGGGGCGGCCTTCTTCGCCGTCGTCTT
>JBBQAB010000311.1:0-8195 GCA_038198385.1 Propionibacteriales bacterium | reverse complement strand
CAGCTGCTTGGCCACCCGCCCCGGGACGTCGGAGAAGACGAGGTCGGCTACCACGTCGTTGGCCCGTCGGAGCCGGGCTGCCAGCTGGGCCAGCAGTCCCAGGGCGACCTCGGGTCGGCCGGTCAGCCACCCTTTGAGCTCGTCGTGCTCGAGCGTCCGCAGCTCGCACAGGGTGACCGCGGTGGCCGTGGTCGAACGGGGACCGGGATCGAACAGGGAGAGCTCACCGAACATCTGCCCGGGCCCGAGGACGGCCAGCAGGTTCTCCCGCCCAGCGGAGCCACTGCGACCCAGCTTGATCTTGCCGCTCACCACCACGTAGAGCCGGTCCTCGGCGTCGCCCTCGTGGAAGAGGACCTCACCCTTGGTCAGTCGCAGAGTGCCCATGGCATCGGACAGGGCGCTCGCCGCCTCGTCGTCCAAACCGGCGAAAAGGGGTGCCCTCTTCAGCACTTCGGGATCCATGCGCGACCTCCTTCTGACCAGGCATACGACCGAAAGCCTCAGGCTACCGTTGAATGCCCGCTCCCGGCAGGAGCAGGGTGGCACAGGCGTCTCCACGTAAGGTAAGGGGGTGACGTCCGCACCGGTTCCCGAGCGCGCTGCAGCCGTGGTCGGACCGGGCGCGCAGGAGTCTCCCCGCGCCGCGGGCACCGCGGTCGGGGTAGCGCCGGTGTCGCGCGTGGCGCTGGTTCGCCGGGCCCGGGCGCTCAACCGGGAGCTGGCGAGCACCTACCCGGACGCCGTCGTCGAGCTCGACTTCCGTACGCCGCTGGAGCTGCTGGTGGCCACGATCCTCTCGGCGCAGAGCACCGACAAGCGCATCAACCTGCTGACCCCGGCGGTGTTTGCGCGCTACCGGGACGCAGCGGCGTACGCGGGGGCCGACCGCACCGAGCTGGAGGAGATGGTCAAGCCGAGCGGCTTCTTCCGGGCCAAGACCGCCAGCCTGATCAAGCTGGGGGCCGCACTGACCGAACGCTTCGACGGTGAGGTGCCCCGAACACTGTCCGAGCTGGTGACCCTGCCGGGCGTCGGCCGCAAGACCGCGAACGTGGTCCTCGGGCAGGCCTTCGGGGTCCCGGGCATCACCGTCGACACGCACTTCGGGCGCCTCTCCCGCCGCTTCGGGTGGACCAGCGAGACCGACCCCGACCGGGTCGAGGCCGAGGTCGGCACCCTCTTCCCGGCCAAGGACTGGACCCAGCTGAGTCAGAACGTGATCTGGCACGGTCGGCGCCGCTGTCACGCCCGCAACCCCGCCTGCGGGGCCTGCCCGGTCGCCCGCTGGTGTCCGGCGTACGGCGAGGGCGAGACCAACCCGTCCAAGGCCGCCAAGCTGGTCCGCGAGCCGCGCGGTTGAGCCGCCGGTCGCGTACCGCGGCCGCCGTGGTCGCCCTGCTCCTGTCCCTCGCCGGCTGCACCGAGACGCCCGCAGTCAGCCGCAGCGAGGTGTCCGGTGAGCCCTCCAGCAGTGCTCCCGCCCCGGTCGACCAGGACGCGGCGGCGCTGGCCGCCCAGAAGCTGGCGGCGGGCATCAAGGACTGCCCCTCCTCCGACGCGACGGTCCCCCCGGTCGAGGGAGGGCTGCCCGACGTGGTGCTGAGCTGCCTCGGCGGGGGCCGGACGACCCGGTTGGCGGGCCTGCGCGGCCGACCGATGATGATCAACGTCTGGGCCCAGTGGTGCGGGCCGTGCCGCGAGGAGGCGCCGTACCTGAGCGAGGTGGCCCAGGGCAACCGCTCCGACCTGCTCATTCTCGGGATCGACTTCGCCGAGACCTTCCCCGACAAGGCCATCGAGTTCGCGCGGGCGTCGTCGTGGACCTACCCGCAGCTGGCCGACACCGACAAGACCATCCAGGCGCCGCTGCAGATCCTGGGCCCGCCCTTCACCCTGTTCGTCCGCGCCGACGGCACCATCGCCTACCGGCAGACCGTGCCGTTCCGTTCCGCCGAGCAGATCCGGCAGCAGGCCCGCACCCAGCTCGGCGTGGACCTGTGACCGTCGCCGTGCAGGCCCCGGAGTGGGTGCGGCGGGTGTCCGGAGCGCTGTCCCAGCCGGACCGGGTGGGTCAGGTGGTGGCCCTGCGACCGGGGCTCGGCGCCCGGGCGGCCGCGGTGCTCATCCTGCTCGCCGACGGTCGCTGCGGCCCCGAGGTGGTGCTGATCGAGCGGGCCGCGACGCTACGTACCCACGCCAACCAGATCGCCTTCCCCGGCGGGGCCGCCGACGCCGAGGACACCGACCTGGTCGACACGGCGCTCCGGGAGGCCACCGAGGAGGTCGGGGTTGACCGTGCGACCGTCCAGGTGCTCGGGGTACTGCCGTCCGTCCACGTCGCGGTCAGCGGCTTCGACGTCACCGGGGTCGTGGGCTGGTGGCGCGCCCCGGTCCCCCTCGCCGCGGTCGACCTGTCCGAGGTTGCCTCGGTCCCGGTGGTGCCGGTCGCGGTGCTCAGCGACCCCGCCAATCGGGCGGCCGTGCACCACCCCTCCGGTTACACCGGGCCGGCCTTCGCCGTCGCCGACCACCTGATGTGGGGTCTCACGGCCCACCTGCTCGACGGCGTTCTGGAGCTCGGCGGCTGGCAGCAGCCCTGGGACGACAGTCGACGCCTACCTATCCCGGACCGCTACCTGACCGGCCGGCCCACCCCTGGAGGACCCGATGCTCACTGACCACCTGCCCGAGGACCCGCACGACGAGCTGATGGAGCGGTGGAACGCGACCCTGCCCAACCAGGAGGCGATGGGGGAGATGCTGATTCGGCGCTACCGCGAGCCGCACCGGGTCTACCACGACGACCGGCACCTCCTGTTCGTGCTCCGGATGGTCGACGAGCTCGCCGACGAGCAGGACCTCTACCTCGTACGCCTCGGAGCCTGGTTCCATGACTCCGTCTACGACGTGCCCGAGCGTGAGCTGACCAACGAGGAGGCCTCGGCCCGGCTGTCGGTCCGCGAGCTCAGCCGGGCCGGGTTCGAGCAGGAGGACCTGACCCAGGTCGCCCGTCTGGTCCGGCTGACCTCCACCCACGTGCCCGGTGCCCGCGACCCCGAGGGCGAGCTGCTCTGCGACGCGGACCTGGCCGTCCTCGCCTCGGAGCCGGAGGCGTACGCGCGCTACGTGGCCGACATCCGCGCCGAGTTCGAGGCGGTGCCCGAGGAGCAGTTCGTTGAGACCCGGCTGGACGTCATGACCGAGATTGCTGAAGGTCAGATCTACCGGACCAGCAAGGGCCGCGCCCTGGTGGACGCCGCGCGGGCGAACCTCGAGGCGGAGGTGGCCTCCCTCACCGAGCGGCTGGAGGCCTTCGTGGCAAGATCGGACGGGTGACTGAGACCACCTCTGCCCCGGAATCGCGCCCCGTCGACTGGTGGAAGTCGGCGGTGGTCTACCAGATCTACCCCCGTTCCTTCGTGGACAGCAACGGCGACGGGGTCGGTGACATCCCCGGGATAACGTCCCGCCTGGACTATCTCGCCGACCTCGGCGTGGACGTGGTCTGGCTGTCCCCCGTCTACCGCTCGCCGCAGGACGACAACGGCTACGACATCAGCGACTACACCGACATCGACCCCACCTTCGGGCGGCTGTCCGACCTCGACGACCTGATCGCCGGACTGCACGAGCGCGGCATCAAGCTGGTCATGGACCTGGTCGTCAACCACACCTCCGACGAACACGCCTGGTTCGAGGAGTCCCGCGACCCGGCCTCGGCCAAGCGCGACTGGTACTGGTGGCGGCCCGCCCGGGAGGGCTTCGAGCCCGGCGCCCCCGGAGCGGAGCCGACCAACTGGGAGGCTGCGTTCTCGGGCAGCACCTGGGCCTACGACGAGCGCAGCGGGCAGTACTACCTGCACCTGTTCAGCCGGAAGCAGCCCGACCTCAACTGGGAGAACCCGGAGGTCCGGCAGGCGGTCTACGACATGATGAGCTGGTGGGTCGACCGAGGGGTCGACGGCTTCCGGATGGACGTCATCAACTTCATCTCCAAGCCCGCTGAACTGACCGACGGGGTCGTCCCGGCCGGGCGGACCTACTCCCCCGTGTTCGGCCAGGTCGCCAACGGCCCCCGGCTGCACGAGTTCCTGCAGGAGATGAACGAGGCCGTCGGGTTGGACGCGAAGCGGCTCCTGACGGTGGGCGAGATGCCCGGCTCCACGGTGGCCTTCGCCCGCGACGTGACCGACCCCGCGCGGGGTGAGCTCAACATGGTGTTCACCTTCGAGCACGTCTCGCTGGACGCGCAGCCCGGCGGCCTGAAGTGGAACCTGAAGGACCTGGAGCTCCCCGTGCTCAAGCAGAACCTGGCTGCCTGGCAGACCGGCCTGGCCGACGCCGGCTGGAACTCCCTCTACTGGGACAACCACGACCAGCCCCGCGCGGTCTCCCGCTTCGGCGACGATAGCCCGGAGTTCCGGGTGGCCTCGGCCAAGACGCTGGCGACCGTCCAGCACCTGCACAAGGGCACGCCCTACGTCTACCAGGGCGAGGAGTTCGGGATGACCAACACGAACTTCGTCGACATCGGGCAGTACCGCGACATCGAGTCGGTGAACTACCACACCGACGCGATGAGCCTGGGGCTGGAGGCGGAGTCGGTGATGAGCTCGCTCGCGCTGCGCAGCCGGGACAACGCCCGGACCCCCGTGCAGTGGGACGACACCTCCCAGGCCGGCTTCACCCAGGGCATCCCGTGGCTGCCGGTCAACCCCAACTACGTCACGGTCAACGCGGCGGCGGCCGTCGCTGACCCGGACTCGTGCTTCCACCACCTGCAGCGGCTCATCCAGCTGCGGCACGAGCTGCCCGTGGTGGTCGAGGGCCGGTTCGCGCTGCTGCTGCCTGAGGACGACCAGATCTGGGCCCTGACCCGGACTTTGGGCGACCAGACGGCCGTGATGGTGGCCAACTGCTCCTCGGTGCCCGCGACCCTGCCGCCGGACGCGCTCCCCGACCTGAGCGGCGCCCGCTGCCTGCTCGCCACCCACGGCGAGACGACCAGCGACGACCTCGCGCCCTGGGAGTCCCGGGTCTTCCTGCTCGGTTGAGGCAGTCGGGTTCGTTCCGGCGTACGGCGGGGAGTTCCCGTCGTACGCCGGCGACCTCGGCCTGGGACGATGGCCCGGTGACCACCACCGCCGCCCGTCCGACCGTCGTCCTGATCCCCGCCCCCCAGCGGACCAGCCGGATCTTCTCCGCCGCAGCACTCGAGCGGCTGCACGCCGGGTTCACCGTGGTGGACCTGGAGGACGACGACCGTCCGGGGGCCCTGGACGAGGTGCTGCCGGAGGCGTTCGCCGTGATCGGACAGCCCGACCTCGGTCGGCAGCGGCTTCTCGCCGCTCCGCACCTGGCCGCGATCTGCAACGTGGAGGGCAACTTCTTCCCCAACGTGGACTACGCCACGGCGCACGAGCGGGGCGTCTACGTCCTCGGGTGCGGCCCGGCGTACGCGCAGGCCGTGGCCGAGCACGCGCTGGGTCTGGCCCTCGACGTCGCGCGGGGCATCAGTGCGGAGGACCGGGCCTTCCGGGTGGGCCGGGAGCACTACGTCGCCGACGGCAACGAGGGGGCGGTGCTGCTGTCCGGGTCCACCGTCGGGCTGGTCGGCTTCGGCAACCTGGGCCGAGCCCTGCACCGGCTTCTGCAGCCGTTCCGGGCCCAGATCCGGGTGTTCGACCCCTGGCTGCCGGCGAGCGCGCTGCTGGAGCACCAGGTCATCCCGGCCACCCTGGAGGAGACGCTGCGGGCCAGCCAGTTCGTCTTCGTCCTGGCCACCGCCACCCCCGACAGCGAGCACCTGCTCGGTCCGGCGGAGCTGGACCTGCTGCCGCCGCGGGCCCGGCTGGTGCTGATCAGCCGGGCGGCGGTCGTGGACTACGACGCCCTGCTCAGCCGGGTGGCCGACGGCTCGATCCTGGCCGGGGTCGACGTGTGGCCGACCGAGCCCGTCCCGGCTGGGGACCCGGCCCGGTCGCTCGAGGGCCTGGTCTTCTCGGGCCACCGGGCGGGCGGCATCCCGGCCGCGTTCGCCCAGATCGGGGAGATGGTGGTCGACGACCTGACCCAGATCCAGCGGGGGCTTCCCCCCGTACGGATGCAGGTCGCGGCCCGGGAGCTGGTCGGTCGCTACCGCAACCGCCCGGTCACCGGCCCAGCCACCCGATGAGGGCGGCGTTGACCGCGTCGGGGTCCTCCTCGTGGGGCAGGTGGCCGACCCCGGCCAGCTCCACCCGCTCGTAGGGACCGACGACCAGACGCTCCGCCGCGTCGACGTGGGCGCGGGAGAGCACCGGGTCGGCGGTGCCGTACACGGTGAGGACGGGCCCGGCCCAGCCCGACCGGAGCCGGCGCCGGTAGTCCCGCCCGGCGCTGTGGAGCCGGCCCTGCACCTGGGCGCGCGGCTGGCCCAGGACGGTCTGGGTACTCGGCCAGCTGCTCAGCTGGTCGCGGTAGCGCTGCAGGTCAGCGGTGCTCCAGACGCCGGAGCCGGCCGTCCGGGCGACCAGCAGCCTCTCGACCCAGCGTCCGTGGTCGGCGCCCAGTCGGGCCTCGGGCAGGAAGGGCAGCTGGGCGAGACCGAGGGTGACCTGGTCGCGCGACCAGGGCAGGGCCACGGGGTGGGGCGCGGCCACCGCGACCAGGCCCTCGACCTGCTCCGGGGCGTACGCGGTGGTCGACCAGGCCGCCACCCCGCCCCAGTCGTGGCCGACCAGCACCGCCCGGGCGTGGCCCAGGCTGCGGATCGTGCTGGAGACGTCGGCCGCCACGGTGCGGGGGTCGTAGCCCCGCGGGGTCTTGTCACTGCTGCCGTATCCGCGCAGGTCGAGGGCGGCGACGCTGTAGCCCGCGGCGTCGAGAGCGGGGATCTGGGCCCGCCAGGCCCACCAGAACTGAACGAACCCGTGCAGCAGCAGCACCAGCGGCCGGGTGGGGGAGAAATGCCGGCCCACCACGACGTGCAGCCGGATCCCGTTGGCGGCCAGGTCCCGGTGGGACCAGGGACCGGTCAGCTCGGCGTGGCTGGCCCGGGAGCCGACCACGAGCGGTGACCGGTCCGGGACCCGTCAGGGGAGCTGACGGCGGCCGACGACCTCGCCCTCGATCTGGGGAGCCTTGGCGGCGGCGAGCCCGTGCTGGGCGGCGGCCTTGAGCTCGGTCACGGTCTGGCTAGCCTGGGCGATCGTCCGCTCGGGCGCCTTGACCTTCTTGACGCGGGTGTAGCCGATCAGACCCAGGATGGCCGCCACGACCAGCAGCGCCACGCCGACGATGAGGAAGGCCAGCCAGGTCGAGAGACCGAGTGCGACCAGCCCGAAGGCCGCCGCGAAGTAGAGCACCGACAGGGCGCAGATCGCGAAGTAACCGGCTGCGCCGAACATCCCGGCCCCGATCCCGGCGTTCTTGGCCGACGGCACCAGCTCGCTCTTGGCCAGCTCAATCTCGTCCTTCACCAAGATCTTGACGTCCTCGGTGATGCTCTTGATGATGTCGCCCACAGCCTGATCCGGCATCTCTGCTCCTCTCGTCAGGAGTGAGCCTAGTGTCTCCTCACCCCCAGGGCCTGACCGGCGGGGCCGTGGCGCGCGTCACAGGCGGGCGGAGGTCCGTCCACGGAGGAGGTCGGAGCCGCCCCAGGCCCGTAGACTGGGATCTTGGTGTGCCGGGAAGTCTGGTCGGCGATACAGTTGTCGACCGCTTTCTCAGGAGTTCGCCGTGTCCGCCTCCCGCCCCTGGTCCCCCCTGTTCTCACCCGGTTCCTGGCCGGAGTCGTCCCGCGTCTCCTCGCTGCTGCGCCGCGAGACGGTCGGCGGGGCCTTGTTATTGCTGGCCACCGTGCTGGCCCTGGTCTGGGCCAACTCGCCCTGGGCCACCTCGTACGCCGTACTGCGTGACACCACCGTCGGCCCCGCGGCCCTCCATCTGGACCTGACGCTGGGGACCTGGGCGGCCGACGGCCTGCTCGCCATCTTCTTCTTCGTGGCGGGCCTGGAGCTGAAGCGGGAGTTCGTGGCCGGAGACCTCCGGGACCCCCATCGGGCCGCCCTCCCGGTGGTCGCCGCCGTCGGGGGCATGGCGGTGCCCGCCCTCGTCTTCGCCCTGGTCAACCTGGGGACCGGCGACGGCGCGCTGTCCGGCTGGGCGATTCCCACCGCCACCGACATCGCGTTCGCGCTGGCCGTGCT
>JBBQAB010000310.1:0-3376 GCA_038198385.1 Propionibacteriales bacterium | reverse complement strand
GTTCAAGATGAGTGCCGACGATTGGGACTCGGTGATGGGGGTGCACCTGCGGGGCGCGTTCCTGATGACCCGGGCCGCCCAGGCGCACATGATCGGCCTGAAGTGGGGGCGTGTCGTCAACCTGTCCTCCACCTCCGCCCTGGGCAACCGCGGCCAGGTCAACTACGCCGCGGCCAAGGCTGGTCTGCAGGGCTTCACCAAGACCCTGGCCCTGGAGCTGGGGAAGTTCGGGGTGACCGCCAACGCAATCGCCCCCGGCTTCATCGAGACCGAGATGACCCAGGCCACCGCCGCGCGCCTCGGGGTGGGCTTCGAGGACTGGAAGACCGCCGTGGCCCGCGACATCCCGGTGGGACGGGTCGGCACTCCGGCCGACATCGCCGCCGCGGCCAGCTTCTTCTGCCGCGAGGAGGCGGGCTACGTCTCCGGCCAGGTCCTCTACGTGGCCGGCGGCCCGAAGGGCTGACCCCCAGTCGTCGAGTCCCGGGGGGCTCAGTCCTTGGTGTACATCCCGTCCAGCAGGTCGGCGTAGCGCTCCTCCACGGCCTTCCGCCGGATCTTCTGGCTCGGGGTGACCTCGCCCTCGTCGACGCTCAGCTCGGCGGGGAGGATCTCGAACTTCTTGACCGTCTCCCAGCGTTCGAGCTGCTTGTTGGCCTGAGCGACGTAGCCCTCGACCATGTCGTGCACCGGAGAGGAGTGGGTCAGGTCGACCCCTGCGCCCAGGTCGACGCCCTGCTCGGCCGCCCAGCCGTCCAGCGCCTCGGCGTCCAGGGTCAGGAGGGCGGTGACGTACTTGCGGCCCTCGCCGTGCACCAGCACCTGGCTGAGGTACGGGCAGACCGCCTTGAGGACGCCCTCCACCTTCTGCGGGGCGACGTACTTCCCGCCGGAGGTCTTGATCAGGTCCTTCTTGCGGTCGGTGATCCGCAGGTAGCCCTGCTCGTCCAGCTCACCCATGTCCCCGGTGGCGAACCAGCCGTCGGTCACCGCCTCGGACGATGCCTCGGCCTGGTTGTGGTAGCCCCGCATCACCGCCGGGCCCTTGATCATGATCTCGCCGTCGTCGGCGATCCGGACCTCCGAGCCCGGCACCGGCGGTCCGACGGTCCCGAAGCGCGTCGCCCGCGGGTTGTTCACGCAGGTCGCCGCGCTGGTCTCGGTGAGCCCGTAGCCCTCGAGGACCAGCAGCCCCGCCGCGTAGAACCACTCCTGGACCTCACGGTTCAGCGCCGCCGAGCCGGACACGAAGAAGCGGATCCGGCCGCCCATCCGGGTCTTGATCTTGCTGAACACGAGCCGGTCGGCGACGGCGAACTGCACGGCCTGCAGCCCGGTGAGCTTGCGACCGGCCAGCCGGTTCGGCATGGTGCGGCGACCGACCTCGAAGGCCCAGTCGAAGATCTTTGCCTTGACCCCGCTCTTGGCCGTCGTCATCACGCGGGCGCGGACCTTCTCGAAGATCCGGGGCGCACCGGCCATGAAGGTGGGGTGCACCTGGCTCAGGTTCTCCACGATCTTGTCGGTGTCCCCGTCGACCGCGGTGGCGAAGCCGATCCGTACCTGGATGGCGACCAGCGCCTTGCCGAAGACGTGGCTCAGCGGGAGCCAGAGGTACTGCAGGTCGTCGGGGTAGATGATGTCGTACTCTTCGACCGCCGCGCCCAGGTAGGTCCAGCTGTCCTGGACCAGGCGTACGCCCTTGGGCCGGCCGGTGGTTCCCGAGGTGTAGATCAGGGTCGCCAGGTGATCGGGACCGATGGCCGCGATCGCGTCGCGCACCGCGGCGGGCTGCTCGGCCAGGTGGGCGCGCCCCAGCTCGTCCAGGTCGTCCCAGCCGATCACCAGCTCGTGGTCGACCTTCCCCTTGATCTGGACGATCTTGACCAGCTCCGGCAGGTCGCCCAGGTGGTCGAGGATCTTCGCCACCTGCACCTGGTCCTCAGCGAAGACGACCTTGGACTGGGAGTCGCTGAGGATGTAGGCGACGTCGTCGTGCTGGGTCGTCGGGTAGACCGTGGTCGTCGCCCCGCCGGCGCACATCACGGCCAGGTCGGCCAGGATCCAACGCACGCTCGTCCCCGAGGCGATGGCTACCCGGTCCTCCAGCGCGACGCCCAGCGACAGTAGTCCCGCGGCCAGCCGGGCGGTGGCGTCCCCGGTCTCGGTCCAGGTCAGCGAGACCCAGCGTCCTCCCTCGAGATAGCGGAACGCCTCCTTCGGTCCTGAGGCCTGGACCTGGTTGAGCAACCCCGCCGCCACCGAGGCCGGGCGGTCCGCCAGACGGGTCTGGACGTCGGCCGCCAGGTCCGTGACGGCGCTCATGCGCGGGCTCGCGGGGGCAAGGTCTGTCTCATGCGGTTCCACCTCGGGTCGTCCGGCACTGCAGATCCCCTCAGGGCACGACCGAGTGGTGCGCACAGCCGGCCACGTCGAGGGCTGCCCCGAGCCTAACCAACGCCAGGACGACCCCACGCGGGCGTGCCGTACGGCGGGCGACAGAAAAGACCGGGGGAGGACACGGCCGCCCCTGGGCCTCAGCTCAGCTCAGCCGCTCCAGCACGATGGCCATGCCCTGACCGCCGCCGACACACATCGTCTCGAGCCCGAACTGGACGTCGCGGACCCGCATCGCGTTCAGCAGGGTGGTCATGATGCGCGCGCCGGTGGCTCCGAACGGGTGACCGAGAGCAATGGCGCCGCCGTGCACGTTGAGGCGTGCGGGGTCGACCCCCAGCTCGCGGGCGGAGGCGATGACCTGGACGGCGAAGGCCTCGTTGATCTCGACCAGGTCGATGTCGGCCATGCTCATCCCGGCCCGGGCCAGCGCCCGGCGGCTGGCGTCCACTGGGCCGAGGCCCATGATCTCGGGGCTGAGACCACTCACGCCGGTGGCCACGATCCGGGCCAGCGGGGTGAGGCCGAGCTCGGCGGCCCGGGTGTCGCTCATGATCACCACGGCCGCAGCCCCGTCGTTCAGCGGGCAGCAGTTTCCCGCAGTGACCGTGCCGTCGGGGCGGAAGACCGGACGCAGGCCGGACACGCCCTCCAGCGTCGTCCCGGCCCGCGGCCCGTCGTCGGTGCTGACGACCCGCCCGTCGGCCAGGGTGACCGGCGCGATCTCGGCGTCGAAGACCCCGTGGGCCAGGGCCTGCTCGGCCAGGTTCTGCGACCGTACGCCGAACTCGTCGGCCTCGCGCCGGACGATACCGGTCACGGTGGCCACGTTCTCGGCAGTATGGCCCATGGCGATGTAGACGTCGGGCAGCTGGCCGTCGGAGCGGGGGTCGTGCCAGCGCTCGTTGCTCAGGGCCTGGGCCTGGGTCCGCTCCGCCGCCGCCGCGAAGGCGGGGTGGTGACTGGCCGCGGCGTCGAC
>JBBQAB010000309.1:0-5836 GCA_038198385.1 Propionibacteriales bacterium | reverse complement strand
GATCTCGACGAGCGCCGTGGCGCCTTCGATCCACGCTGGATTAAGTTCGCGTCAGACAGATTCGAGGACCGCCCCGTTCTCCCCGAGCCATTCCAGCCAGACGGCGACCTGTGGACATTCGCCCTGCCACCCCCAAGCCTGCTCGCCTGGGCAGGCCGTTCTGAGTAGCGCTCAGGCAGCGATCCGCGGAGCACGAAAGGAGATCAGCGTGCTCCGCACGACGATCGTCCTGCGTGGAATAGGTAAGGTGCTTGCACAGGCCACGGTGGAGGTCCAAGACGTGCCGGAGTCCCCGGGTGGCAACGTCGGCGAGGATGAGCCCGTGACGACAAGGAAAGTGGCCTCGACTCCTGGGAGCATCCGCGGCGGTTGCGTCGCGGCCAGCGTGTTCGGCATGATTCATGCGGGTTTCAGCTTCTACTGGGCCGCCGGTGGGACGGTGCTCGTGTGGTCACTCGGAACGGGCATGGTCGAGAGCTTTCGAGGACGCGAATGGCTTCTCGCCCCGATCGCCTTGGTGAAGCTGGCCGCGGCGGTGGTTCCGCTCGCGCTCGCGCGGTCGAGCTGGCCGGCCCGCCGCGTCACACGGTGGGCATGCTGGCTGGGGGCACTGGTCCTCGTCGTCTGGGGTGGCCTGAACACAGTCGTGGGAAACCTGGTGCTCGCCGGTGTCATACGACCCGAGTCGAGCTATGACCGGCCCGGCATGATCGGCCACGCCTACCTGTGGGATCCGTTATTTCTCGCGTGGGGGGTTGCCCTGATTGTGGGCCTGGTCGCCTCACGCGTTCGGGCATCCGCGGTTCGCTGATGCTGTTCGAGCAACACGCCACTGCGGGATCCCCTGCAGACACCGGCGCCCGAGCTATCGAGGCCCCGAGATGTCGCCACGGCGGGTTCGGTAACCGGAACTGCGTTGTTGGACGCCGAAGCGGTTAAATGGCACGTTCAGAACATGCAAATCCAGGAGGTAGCGCTCACCGTCACCGGGCTCGCCGCAGCAGCGCGCTTCTACCGAGACGTTCTTGACCTCCCGGTCGCGCAACAACCGGGGCATGTGACGGTGATGATCGGTTCCAGCCGGCTTGTCCTGGGGCCTTACCCCCGGCTGGTGGACACGGGGTGTGATTACTCGGCTTTCGTGAGCGTAGCGGTGTGGGCGGTCTCGTAAGTGATCGGGGACTGGTAGTGGCACCAGGAGTGCCGGCGGCGGGTGTTGTAGCGGGTGAGCCACCAGAAGACCTGGCGGCGGCAGGCGAGCTCGTCTGACCAGGTGTCCTGGTCTTGGAGGACCTCTCGTTTCAGGGTGGCGTTGAACGACTCGGCCATCGCGTTGTCAGCGCTCGTGGCGACCGCGCCCATCGATTGGGTGACGCCGAGCTCGGCGCACAGGGCGGGGTAGTCCTTCGAGGTGTAGACGACCCGTGGTCGCTGTGAAACACCGCCCCGGCCAGGGTCCCTCGGGTCGCCTGGGCGTCCTTGAGGGCGTTTTGGACGAGCTCGGTGCGCATGTGGTCCGCGAGCGCCCAGCCCACCAGGCGCCGCGAGTAGCAGTCGATCACGGTCGCCAGGTACAAGTTCTTGCCCTGTTTGTGCTGGCCGGTGATCGGCAGGTAGGTGATGTCCCCGACGTAGCGCAGGTTCGGCGCCGGGGCGGTGAAGTCGCGTTTCAGCAGGTCGGGCACCTTCTGGTCGGCTGGCTCGGGGATGGTCGTGCGGACCTTGCGGCGGCGCCGGTAGCCGAGGATGCCGGCCAGGCGCATCACGCGGGCGACGCGCTTGTGGTTGACCCGCTCACCAGCAGCGGCGCCGTCGTTGAGCTCGGCGGTCACCCGCGGCGCGCCCACGGTGTTGTCCTCGTCGCGGACCACCCGGATCCGCGCTGCGAGCTCAGCGTCGGCCGCCGCTCTCCCCTGACGCGCTGGTGTGCCTGCCTTCCAGGCGTAGGAGGACGAGCGCTCGATCTCAACGAGCTCACACAGCCGCTTCACCGGGTAGGTGGTGGAGTAGTCGGCGACGAACTGGAAGCGGCTCACCAGTTCGTCTCTCCGGCGAAATACTTGGCCGCCTGGCGAAGTCGCTGCACCCGAAATTCGCGTGGGCGTGCAGGCCCTGCGAACCGCCCGCGCGGCACGCACGGCCGCAAGAGGCGCGGATGGCGGTGTCAATCTCTTTCGCCATGTCTCGCCCGGTGAGTTGGCCGATATCCAGAAGTCCGGGGCCTTCCGTCCGGGGAGTGGCTCGATGGAGGGCAAGAGGTTCGCAGAGTCGGGTGAACATGCGCAACAGTGGGGCAACGTGCTGAATGGTGAGGGGGGCGCCGTCGTGACGACCCGGGTTCCGCCCTCAGTTGCGGGCAAGATGATGCGCCTAGACAAGCTCGATGGGATTGGGCCTGCTCGTTATGCCGACAACCTGGCTGAACTTAACAGCACGATGAACGGCATTCGGCTGTGGCCGTGAGCGATTCATCGTGGCAATGCCTGCTGACAATTCGTTGGCGATCGCCCGAGGAAGGCGGTCGGAGGTCGGGCCCGCCACCTGGGCCCTCGTACTCGGCAACTGCGGTGTTTGTTTTGGGCGCGGATACCGAGGTCACTCCCGGTTGGCCGGTCACGGCTGAGCATTTCAGCATCGTCCTGGAACTGCTGAAGGCGGACGTTTTTCCCAGTTCGGCGCGTGGGTGGTTCCTTGCCGCAGACCTCGCCGGGGCGTACTCGACTGAAGGAGCAGAGCCGCTCTTGATGGAGGGACCGCGGGTCGTTGGGGAGGCTGTGGTCATCGCCGTCGACACGAGCTGTGGACGTCCTAGCTGGCGGCGAGTCGGCGTGATTGGTGTCGCAGGAGGGTCGCCTTGCTGTGCACCCCCGGTCGCCCACGTCAGGTTGTCACCCAGATACGCAGCAGGTTCCGTCAAGCAGGGTCGTGCGACGACGTGACCTTGAGTGGTGTGATCACTGCGTTGTCTTACCGGTTCCTGGAAGGGGGTCAGGCTGGACATTCTCGGGGACGGTGTCAGGGGCGGGCGGTGAACCGGCCGCCGACGGCGACCATGACGACGGCGAGGGCGGCGGCGGTGGTGCCGGAGATGAGCAGGGGCAGGGTGCCGGTGGTGTGCCAGGCCAGGCCGGCCCAGGTGCCGGCGATGAGGACGGCGCCGCCGGTGACGGCTTGGTAGAGGCCTTGGGCGCCGGAGGTGCGTTCGGTGGGTGCGAGGTCGGCGATCCAGGCTTTGCCGACCCCGTCGGTGGCTGCGGCGAAGAACCCGTAGAGGGGCAGTAGCAGGAACACCCATCCCGGGGAGTGCACGAGGCCGAGGCCGAGGTAGCCGACGGCGAAGAATCCGAGGCCGGCGGCGAAGACGAGGTGGCGGGGGACCCGGTCCGACACCACACCCGCGGGGTAGGCGGCAAGGGCGTAGACAGCGTTGTAGAGGATGTAGGCGCTGATCACCCCGGCGACGGAGAGCCCGAGCTGGCTGGCCCGCAGCAGCAGCAGGGCGTCGGGGAAGTTGACCAGTCCGAACACTCCGAGGGTGGCGATGAGCGCCCTGAGCCGGGGCGGCAGGGCCGTCGGCTTCGCGATCGGGGCCGGTGCGGTCCGGGCGGGTCGACCCGGGGTGTGTCGGTCCTGTGTGGGTTGTGGGTTTTCGTGGACGGCGCGGATGAGTAGCACCGACAGGATCGCGGGGATCACGGCGATGACGAGCAGCGGTCGGATCTGGTGGCCGAGCAGTTCGTAGAGGCCGAGGCCGAGCACGGGCCCGACGACGGCGCCGGGGGTGTCCGCGGCCCGGTGGACCCCGCAGATGCGCCCGCGGGCGGTGGGGTCGGCGCCGACCATGAGCAGGGCGTCGCGGGGTGCCCCTCGGATGCCCTTGCCGACTCGGTCCACGCACCGCCCGGCCAGGACTACCGGCCACACCACGGCGAGGGCGATGAGAACCTTCCCGACGGCGGCGAGGCCGTAACCGGCGGCGATCAGCGGGCGACGGGCCCGGGTGTCACCCAGCCGGCCCGCCAGCAGCTTGGTCACGGCGGCGACCCCTTCGGCCGCGCCCTCGACGACCCCGACGACGGCGACGGGGGCCCCGAGGGTCGCGGTGAGGAAGATCGGCAGGATCGGGTAGAGCAGTTCGCTGGCGGCGTCCTGAAGGAAGCTGACCCCGGACAGGGTTTTCACGTTCGGGGTCAGCCACCCCCGGCCGCGGGTCGGGGTGTCCCCGTGGTCTCCGACCGCACCGGGGTCATCGGTTCGGTCGGGCGGCTGTGCGGTGCTCACTGGTTCATCCTGACGGACCGGACATGGGTGACTGGTCGGTCACTCAGTCACGGTCGCGCGCTCTCAGCCAGGCGGACACGGTGAGCATCGGCCTGGACGGGGGTCGGGGCTCGCGGCTCGCGTGCAGGGACTGCTCGAGATGGGTCAGCCACAGCACCATTGCGATGACTGCGAAGTAGATCGCCCCGGTAACTTCGAGGAACTCGTCGATGTCGTTCACGTTCTGCCTGTCTCGTCAGGGGCGATCCGTCTCGCGGAACGAGCGTAACAACAAATGGTACGTTCGTTACATGGCTGGGGTGTTGGGGGATGGATGGGTGCTGCTGAGCGTCTCCACGGGCAAGGAGTCCTCGCTGCGGGTGTTCGTGTGGCGCCAGCTCCGCAAACTGGGTGCGGTCTACCTGCACCAGTCGGTGTGCCTGCTGCCCGACCGGTCCGCGGTCCGGACCCGGTTGCAGCCGATCACGGCGCGGGTCCGCAGCCAGGGCGGCCAGGTGCGGTTGCTGAGCATCCAGGTCTCCGGCGATGACCACCAGGAGCTGGTCGAGGAACAACGACGCGACCGCGACACCGAGTACGCCGAGGTGGTCGAACGCGCACCGCAGCTGCTGGCCGAGCTGGCGCTGGAGACCCGCCGGGGCCGGACCACCTACGCCGAGGTGGAGGAGTCCGAGGCAGACCTGGACAGGTTCGAGAAGTGGCTGACCGCTATCGGTGACCGGGACTACTTCCAGGCTCCCGGCGGAGCCGGAGCCCGAGAGGCCGTCCAGGAATGCCGGACAGCGCTGGCCACCTTCGAAGCAGCGGCCCTGGCCGCCGACACCGCCGCCGAAGGCAACGGCACCGGCACCGGCACGAACAGCGCGTCGCCTGAGGCTTCCGTCGCACCGCTGCACATCGTCGACGATCTGCCATGACCGGCCACCCCTGGATCGACGTGGTGGTCGGGGCGGCCCTGACACTCCTGGTCACCTGGCTGGCTCTGGTCGTCGCGCTGCTGGTCGGCCGGCCACGGGGCAAGATGTTGACGGAGTCCCTGCGCCTACTGCCCGACCTGCTGCGGCTACTCGCTCGGCTCGCCGCGGACAAGACCCAACCCGCCAGCGTCCGGGTCCGCCTGGCGGTGCTGCTGGGCTACCTGGCGCTGCCCATCGACCTGATACCGGACTTCATCCCCGTCCTCGGCTACGCCGACGACGCGATCATCGCCGTCTGGGTCCTCCGCGGGGTGGTCCGGCGCTGCGGCATCGAAACTCTGCAGGAGCACTGGCCCGGCACTGAGGAAGGGTTCGCCGCGCTGTGCCGACTGGCCGGCCTCCCGCTCAGCACACCCCACTGAACGGGTCACGCCGGAACTCACCCAACTCTCCATATCTGCTCGGACGGGTCAGACTCCGACCACAAAGAGGACACCGGTCAGCCTTCCGCATCTGGCACAGTGAAGTCCGGCAGAGTGGTGTACGGGTCCTGGTGAGCGTGTCGCGCTGACGTAGGCGACGGCCACCAGGTGATCCTTCGAGTGATCTTCCACAACCGACTCGAAGAAGGACACCGT
>JBBQAB010000308.1:0-3518 GCA_038198385.1 Propionibacteriales bacterium | reverse complement strand
GATCCCCCGCAGTCAAGGTCACCGTGAACTCCTTCGGACGAGGCACGCCGTCAACTCCTTCTGATCGAGTATCAATCAGAACAGCCGATCACACATACCCATCATATTAGAGGCGACACGCTACTAGGCTCTTGAACAGGCCGCTCTTCTTGACATCGTCCTCAATATCATCGATCGGCTTGCGCCTCATGATGGAATTCGGGTCTCCTGGCACGATGCTCTCCTATCGTCGTCGTCGCTGACGTGGTTGGGGGATACTAGCGCGGACCATGCCCGGGCGACGCTGGCGGCGCACCGCGTCGGCCACACGGATGTCGCTACGGAGAGCGGCCCTCGACCATGACTAGGCCGGACCCGCAGGTCCGCCCGGCAGGTTGTCGATCGCCAGGACGGGGATGTCGTCGGCGGGGGTGAAGCCGAAGAGCTGGCCCAGGAAGGACTGCTGGGCATCGATCGAGGCCCGGATCGTCTCGGCGCGCCGGAACCCGTGTCCCTCCCCCTCGAACACCAGCAGCGCCACCGGCAGCCCTTTGGCCCGGGCCGCGGCCGCCATGGCCTCGGCCTGGTTCAGGGGCACGACCTTGTCGTCGGTGCCCTGCAGCAGCAGGATCGGCGCGGCCAGCTCGTCGACGTGATGGAGGGGGGAGCGGTCGAGGTAGACGTCCCTGGCCTCCGGGTAGGGCCCGACCAGACCATCGAGATAGCGGGACTCGAACTTGTGGGTGTCGGTGGCCAGGGCCTCCAGGTCCCCGACCCCGTACTGGCTGATCCCGGCCGCGAAGGTCCGGGTCGAGGTCAGCGCCCGCAGAGTGGTGTACCCACCGGCGCTGCCGCCCTTGACCGCCAGCCGCTTCGGGTCGGCCAGCCCCTGGGCGCCCATCGCCTCGGCCCCGGCGGCGCAGTCGGCGACGTCGACCAGGCCCCAGTGGCCCTGCAACCGGTCTCGGTAGGCCCGCCCGTAACCGGTGCTGCCGCCGTAGTTGACGTCGAGAATGGCGTAGCCGCGGGTGGTCCAGAACTGGTAGGCCAGCCGGAAGCCGGCGGGGGAGAACGACGTCGGTCCGCCGTGCGACAGGGTGACCAGGGGCGGCAGGGTCCCATCCGGGCCGGTGAAGCCGGCGTTGCGTGGCGGGTAGAGCCAGCCGTGTACCTCCCCCTCCTCGCTGGGCCAGCTGACCGGCCGGGCTCGGGAGACCGAGGCCGGGTCCAGCGCCGTACGGCTGGACACCCGCACCTCCTGCCACTCCGGAGCGAGCTCGGACCGGTCGTCCAGGTTGGACAGGTCGGCCAGGGCCAGCAGGGCGGGTCGGTCGGGGGAGCTGAGCACGGCCGCCACCTGGCCGCCGCCGACCGCGATCGCGTCGGCCGCCACCCCGACCTCGGTCACGGCTCGCAGCTCGGAGGTGCTGAGGGTGAGCACGGCCAGCGACTCCGCGCCGGAGCGGTTCACCGTGCAGAGCAGGTGGTCGTCGTCGAGAACGGCGTACGGGGTCTGGCCGAGCACCCACTGCGGGCCGCAGAACTCGGCGTCGGTCTCGAAGAGAGGTGTCGTGCTGCTGTCGTGTCCGGGAGCGCCGCCGGTCCAGGCGTACAGGTTCCACCAGTTGGTCCGGTCGGACACGAACGCGAGCCGACCGTCGCGGAGCCAGCGCGGCGCGACCGCGGACTCACCGGGCCCGCCGGCCACGACGACGTGCTCCCCGTCCAGGCGCCAGCCGTCCGTGGCGCTCAGGGTGGCGACCCGGATCTCGGTGGAGTCCCACGGCATGTTCGGGTGGTCCCACTGGGTCCAGGCCAGCCGGCCGTCGGCACCCAGCTCGGGGGTGGAGAAGAAGTCCGCGCCGCGGCACAGCACCGTGCCGCCGTCGGCGTTGGGACCGGCCAGGTCGAGGGCGACGACGGTGTTCTCCGCCTCACCCGGCCCGGTGTGGTCCTCGCGGACGGCCAGCACAAGGTCCCGGTCCGGGTGGACCCGGACGTCGGCGTACCGGAAGCTGCCCTCGGGGGTGACCGGGGTCGGCGGCCGGTCGGGGCTGAGGCGGTAGAGCCGCCCGTCGCGGAACTCGGAGTAGACGACCACGCCGTCGGCGACGCCGTACTCCCCACCGCCGTACTCGTGGACGCGGTCGCGCAGGTAGACCGGCGCCGGGGTCAGCTCGCGCGGCTCGCCCCCGCTCAGCTCCCGGCACCACAGGCTGGAGCGGCCGCCCTGATCGGCGCGGGACTCGAGCCAGTAGAGCAGTCCGGCGTCGATGGTCGGCGCGTCCAGCCCGGTCGAGCCGGAGGTCAGGTCGGCGGTCGAGAGCGGGGAGACCCAGGAACCGTAGGGAGCGGTAGGCATCTGGACACTGTACGAGCCGGCACGCGAGCCCGACAGGCTGCCCGATCCTCTGCAACCGCTGGTGCGGCTGTGACGGATGAGGCAGACTAGGCCCTGCACATTGCATCCGCCGGGACGCACGGCCGTGGTGATGAGGATGTCGGGGAAGGCAGCCCTCACGTTGCCTGGTCTCGCGCCTGGAGGATCTGATGAGTACGACCCGTGGAGTCCTGTACGTCCACTCTGCGCCGTCGGCCCTGTGCCCACATCTGGAGTGGGCGGTCGGCGGAGTTTTCGGCGCGCCCGTACGCGTCGAGTGGACCGCCCAGCCGATCGAGCGTGCCGCCTACCGGACCGAGTACGCCTGGGCCGGTCCGGCCGGCACCGCCGCTCGGCTGGCCAGCGCGCTCAAGGGCTGGCAGAAGATCCGCTTCGAGGTGACCGAGGAGGCCACCGCGCGGACCGAGGCCGAGCGCTACTCCTACACCCCCACCCTGGGGGTCTTCCACGCCGTCACCGGCCTGCACGGCGACATCATGGTCCCCGAGGACCGGCTGCGGAACGCCATGGCCAGCGCCTCCGTCGGCGGCCGCCGGCTCGCCGAGTCCTTGGACGAGCTGCTCGGTGTCCCCTGGGACAGCGAGCTGGAGCCCTTCCGCTACGCCGGCGACGGTGCTCCCGTGCGCTGGCTGCACGAGGTCGTCTGAGTCCCACCCGGGGGCAACAGCCCACCGTCAGGCCGGACCGACGGCGGGTGCCGTGAGACCGCTTGAGGGCACACACTCTGGTCCGCGCGGCGGTTGTCCGCACGGGCCCCCGGGCCGCTGACTCTCGCTAGCGTTGACCCGAAGGTCGATGGCACGTCGATCAAGGATCACCTCGGGGGCGGGTGGACGGGGTGGACTCCGTGCCGGTCTGGGGTGACGGCGAGCAGGGCTTCAGGCACCACGACCTCAGCCTGGCGGCGGCGCCGGTCCTGTCCCCGGCCGCCGAACAGGGGAGCGAGGAGTCCCAGATGCGGGCCGAGCAGCCCAGGAAGGTGAGCCCGTCACCCAGGGTCTGCCCGGGGTGGCCGGAGATGACCTGGCCGTTGCGGGTGGCCGGCTCGCCGACGCCGCCCGCGAAGAGCTCATCCGCGGCGGCGTTGTTGACCAGCCCGAAGACCACTTCGCCGTCGCGGACGTAGGCGATCGAGATG
>JBBQAB010000307.1:0-4172 GCA_038198385.1 Propionibacteriales bacterium | reverse complement strand
GAGCTGGCGGCGATCGCCCGAGCCGAGGACGACCCGACGTCGGCGGCCCGGCTGCTCGGGTGCTCAGAACGGCTGCGCGTGGAGATCGGCACGCCGGTGCCTCCGGTCGAAGCAGCCGACCGCCGGCTCACGGTGACGGCGACGGCAGACACGCTCGGCCCCGCGTACGAGGCCGCTGTCCTGGCCGGCTGCTGCGCGGGGCGGTCCACCCCCTGAAGCTCAGCCGTCGAGCTCGACGGTCGCGTTGTGGCCGAGATCAGGACGCTCACCGGTGACCCGGGCCTTGGCGTACTTCAGCGCGGTGACCACGGCCGGGCTGTCGACCGACCAGAACTCGGCCGACTCGGCGTGCACCTGCAGCAGGGCCACGCTCGGGTCCTCGCGGCCGTTCTCGAACCACGCCGCGGCGGCACCGTTCCAGAGGCGGTCGATCATCTCCGGGTCCTTCGACACCGTGGCGGTGCCACTGATCGAGACGTAGCCGTGGTCGGCCTGGAAGGCGACGTTGACGTGGTCGTTGACGCGCACCTGACTCGTCTTGGACGAGGGATCCTGGGTGAAGAAGAACAGGTCACCGTCGAAGGGTCGGCTCTGGACGGCGAGGGGGCGGCTGACCAGTCGGCCGTCGTCAGCCACCGTGGTCACCAACGCGATACGGGCGGCCTCGACGAGCTCGGTCACGCGCAGCACGTCGGGGTCGCGCAGGTCGTCACTCTCGGTGATCGAGGTTGCGGGCTCATCTCGGGAGGTCATGGACCCGAAAGTACACCGACCGCCACGAGCGGGGACCCCGTGAGGACCCCATCAGCGCAGCTCGGTGGTCGCGAGCTCGCTGTCCACCCGGGCCGGGTCGCTGACCCGGGGGCTCCGCATGAACACCGCGCACACCACCGCCGCCACCGCGATGCCCGCCGCGACCAGGAAGGCGACGTGCAGCCCGGCGTTCTGCGCGACCACGGGGTCGACGCCCCGGCGTACGAGGTCGCCGGCCCGGCCGGCCATGATCGCGACCAGCAGGGCGATCCCGGCGGCTCCCGCCACCTGCTGCAGGGTGGTCAGGATGGCGCTGCCGTGAGAGTAGAGGTGCGGCGGCAGGGGGTTCAGCCCAGCGGTGAAGGCCGGGGTGAAGATGCACGCCAGGGCGGCCGAGATCAGCAGGTGCAGACCCACCAGCAGCCAGATGGGCGTGTCCGGCCCGACGGTGCTGAACCGCCACAGGGCCACCACCAGCAGGGTGGACCCCAGGATGGTCAGGGCCCGTGGGCCGTAACGGTCGAAGAGCCGGCCCACGCTGGGCCCGAGCAGACCCATCAGCAGTCCACCCGGGAGCAGCATCAGGCCCGTCTCCAGCGAGCCGACCCCCCGGACGCTCTGCAGATAGAGCGGCAGCAGGATGACCACGCCCAGCAGCCCGGCCATCGCGATCGAAAGGAGCGCCACGCTGAGGCTGAACATCGGGTACCGGAAGGCCCGGAGGTCGAGCAGCGGGTTGCCGGGCCGGGTGAGCCGGACCTGGCGCCAGCCGAACCCGAGCAGGCAGACCACACCGACCCCGAGGCAGCTCAGCGCGACGGTGGCGGAGGCACCACCGCCGAGCTGGCTCAGCCCGTACACGATGCCTCCGAAGGCGGGCACGGAGAGGACCACCGAGACCAGGTCGAGGCGCTGCGTCCCGACCTCGCCCACGTTGACCAGGCCGCGTGCACCGTAGACCAGAGCCGCCAGCGCGATCGGCAGGACGACGACGAACATGAAGCGCCAGGGCAGGAAGTGCAGGACGACACCGGAGACCGTGGGACCGATGGCGGGTGCGACGGAGATCGCGATCGCCACGTTGCCCATCACGACCCCGCGCCGCTCCGGCGGCACCAGGGTCAAGATGGTGGTCATCAGCAGCGGCACCATCACCGCCGTGCCGGAGGCCTGCACGATGCGCCCGACCAGCAGCATCACGAACCCGGGCGACACCGCGGCCACCAGGGTGCCGAGACAGAACAGCCCCATCGCCAGCACGAACACCGACCGGGTCGACAGCCGCTGCAGGAGGAACCCGGTGGTGGGGATGACGACCGCCATGGTGAGCAGGAACGCGGTCGACAGCCATTGCCCGGTCCGGGCCGTGACGTTCAGGTCCACCATCAGGCGGGGCAGGGCCACGCCCATGATGGTCTCGTTCAGGATGACGACGAACGCCGCCACCAGCAGGGTGATGATGACGCTGCGGTCGCGGGCCGAGAGGGCGCCGGCTGCGGGGGCCGTGGTCTTGGTGCTCGTCATGAGCTTCCTCCCTCTGCTGGGTCGATCGGGTCCCGGCTGCGCTCCTGTGGGGTCGGCGTGGACCGACCTGAGACGTCAGACTCCCCGCCGATCCGGAACTCATCGGTGGGGCGGGTGTGCTGCTGGCCGCCACGCTAGGAGATGTCCCCGACCACGGGCAAACCCTTATCGCCTCCCCGGTAGCGTACGGCGGTGACCTCCGCTCGTCTGGTGGTCGGCGCGATCATCGTCGACGACCTGGACCACCCCACCCGGCTGCTGGCCGCCTGCCGCTCCCGCCCGCCGGCCCTGGCCGGTCAGTGGGAGCTCCCGGGCGGCAAGGTGGAGCCCGGTGAGACCCCCGAGGCCGCCCTGGACCGGGAGCTGGTCGAGGAGCTGGCCGTCACGGTCCGGCGGGGCGCCGAGCTGACGGGGCCCGGGGGTCGGCCCTGGCCGCTGGGGACGGGTCTGAGCATGCGGACCTGGTGGTGTGCCCTGGCCGAGGGTGAGCCGGTGGCGGGTGAGGCGCACGACGAGCTGCGCTGGGTGAGCGCCGGCACCGTGACCGACCTGCCCTGGCTGGAGCCGGACGTGCCCATCGTCGCCGCCGTACGGAGCCGGCTCGAGCAGTCTCAGACTCCCGAGAGCACCGCCCAGGAGTGGCCCGGCAGCTGACCGTCGACCACCGGGGTCAGCGACTCCACCACCGCCACGGCCCCGGGGAGCGGCGCCGGCACGTCGGCCAGGTTCAGCAGCAGACCCAGAGCGGTCGACTCGTCGCTCCGGGAGCGGGCGGTGATCAGCATGTGCTCGTTGGCCACCCCGGAGGTGCTGATCCGGGCGTCGGTGAGCCACGGGTGCCGGCGCCGGATCCCGATGACCTGACGGTAGACCGCCTCCACCCCGCTGTCGCCCTCGCGGAACAGCCCCCGGTCCCCCGGCATCTCCGGCCGGACCGCGTCGTCCCCGCCGGCCCGGTCCTCCTTGACCGCCCGCAGCCCGAACTCGTCGCCGTAGTAGATCGAGGGCACACCCGGGACAAAGCCGAGCAGCGCGATCGCGTGCGGCAGGTGCCGGGGGTCGTTGATCTCGCTGGCGATCCGGGTGACGTCGTGGTTGCTCAGGAAGGTCATGGGGAGAAACTCCTCGACGAGGTCGTCGTGGCGGCCCAGCGTCCACTCGAGCTCATAGAGGTTGACCTCCTTGAGCGAGGACCAGACGGCCTTCCACAGCTCGTACGCGGTGACCGAGTCCAGCCCGGACTCCGCCACGTAGTCGGCGTACTCGCCGTGGATCATCTCGCCGACGAACCAGGCGTCGGGATATTGCTCGCGCACCGCGGGCAGCACCTCCGCCCAGAACGAGGCGGGGACCGCGTACGCCGCGTCGAGACGCCAGCCGTCGACACCCCGGCCGAGCCAGTGCAGCATCACGTCACGGACGTGCTGCTGGACCGCCGGCGCGTCGTGGTTGAGCTCGACGAGCTGGTCGTGGCCCTCGAAGTAGTTGGCGCTCAGCCCCTCAGGGCCGTTGTCGTAGAGGGTGACCCACTGGGCGGCGTCGGTGCCGGGTCCCTGCTCGAAGGCCCGCTGCACCGGGGGGAACTCCCGACCGGCGTGGTTGAAGACCCCGTCGAGCAGGATCCGGATGCCGCGCTCCCGGCAGGCGACGACCAGCTCGTCGAAATCGCTGTCGTCGCCGAGCCTCGGGTCTACCGAGAAGTAGTCGACGGTGTCGTAGCCGTGGGTGCTGGAGGTGAAGATGGGGCCCAGCGCCAGACCGTTACAGCCCAGGGAGACCAAGTGGTCGAGCCACCCGACCAGCCGCTGCAGCCGGTGGGGCTCGGGGTGGGCCCCGGCCAGCTCGGGTTCGGCTCCGACGAACCCCAGCGGATAGACCTGCCACCAGACCACGTG